>NZ_JFAN01000031.1:0-55321 GCF_006408855.1 Bifidobacterium sp. UTBIF-68
CGCCGCCCCGCTCTCCTTTGTGGAGGACGGGGCGGTCTTCGCGTATCCGGCAGGCCTCTCTCCAGCCTGCGTGCGCACACATTTTTGGGCACATTTTGGGCACATTTTTTCGGAAAACCAATGATTTCGGGTGAAAGACAGTGAAAACAGAAAAGCCGCTCTCCCCTACTGCCGTAAGGGAAAGCGGCTTGTTTCCGCCGAAGCGGATTGGTGGAGGCGCGGGGAATTGAACCCCGGTCCGATGACCGAGCCCGCAGTCTTCTACGTGCGTAGTCTGCTGGCCGTGCGGCGGTTTTTCTGCCCCCATCGATGTCGCAGACGACTGATGGCGAGCATATCCGCAGTTAAAGTCCCGATGCAGTCCTGAGGCTCAGCTGCATCAGCAAGTCTTCTTAACGACGCTCAGCTTCCCCCCGAAGACGAGGAGGAGTGAACGGAGCGGCTGCTCACTGGTTAATCCTGGCGCGAAGCTCAGGCAGCGAGAGCGAACTCAGTGCGGTTAGATTTAGCACTTATTCTTTTGTCGGGGTCATCCACGAGTGGACCCGACGTTCTCGGCGCGCTTCCCTGCAGCGAACAGGTCACCGTCGAAACCGATCGCCCCCATATTGAATTATCAAACTTGCCGGCTTTAGCCGGACATTTCATGATAACCTTTCATCCAACTAAACGCAAATCCATTGCGACACGCCCTGCCCGTCGAACCGACGGCAACGCGAAACGCATCGCATCATTTGAGTATCGGACGGCTGGGAGCGGATACGTCCACCTGCCGATAATCACCGATGACATTGGGATCATTGAGGATCTTGTCCACCTCAGCCATTTTGAGTTTCAGCTGTGAGGAATCCCCCCATACGACCACATGCTCGCCGTCATTGAGCGTGGTGGTCACCGAGTCCTGGGTTTCGACCGTGACCTTGGTGATCTGTTTGCGCATCGATTCCGGCAATGCCGCCAGAATGGTCAACGCACCCTGAACGGAGCGGTTGTTGAGGCTTTTCTGCACGTTCTTGACCTCAATGACCGGAATGCCGCTGACGTTTGCGTCCTGCACCGAGTTGAGCACTCGCGCCTGGGCATCCACGGCGGTCAACGTATCACCGTTTTTGAGCATGGCGGCAGGCTTTTGCGCCTTGATGTCCACACTCAGCGATTTCGGGAAATGCTTGGAGACCTTCGCCTCGCTGACGCCGGGAATGGCTTTCAGCTGCTTGGAGACCTCATCGGAAGACACCAGGAACAGGGATTTGCCGGCTTGCTTGTCCGCTATGCCATGGATGGTCGAGGCGCTCACCCACTCGTTGGCGCCGGATACGCTGATGGCATTCGACTCCAATCGAAACACCGGGGAGAACAGCAGCAACCAGATCAGCGCGCCAAGAAGAGCGGCAGCCAGCACGCCCACTGTAGATCGTATGGCGATGACACGGACATTGGCTTTTCTGCGCTCCTTGGCGCGTGCCGTGAAATCCACCACCTTTGGACGTGTCGCCACCCCAATGGGACCGGAGGTCTGATGCAGGGTTTCGGCGACATAGTCCTCACTGCGCAGGGCTCTGGCATCGACGAACGCGCCGGCCTTGCCTTTGGCCACCGTCACGTCAGCAGGGCTTTGCTGCACCGGCTCCGTCCTGGAGGTCACCGAACGACGTTTGCGGGGATGACTGCTCTTCCCCTGCCTCTCTCCGCTCACACCGGTGCGGACACGGGGCTGCGCATCGGAGTGCGCGCCGGATTCCACCACACGACGAGCCTTGCGCCGCGCTTCCTGTGACTCACGGGATCCACGGGATTCACTTGAGGCGCTGGCTGCGCGGGAGACACCGGCTCCGGAAGAGCTGACCGTGCGTCCGGTCATTCGCAGCTCTCCCGGTGCGCTTCAAGTGCGGTCAGCAGCACCTGGTCCATATTGGTGATGTCCCCCGCGCCTACGGTGAATACCACGTCGCCATGATGGGCGCGCATGGCCATCATCTTGGCTGCCAGGCACATGTCTTCGACCGATTGAATCCAATCACCTGCGGAATCGTCTTTCAGCCCCTGAGCCGCTTCCACGATGGTATCCGGCCCGACATCCGGAAAATCGGCCTGCTTCTCGCGGGCAGGAAAAATGCCAGTGACGATGACGTCGTCGGCCTTGGCCAGCGCCTGCGCGAATTCTCGGGCGAAGAACTTGGTTCGGGAGAACAGATGCGGCTGGAACAGTACGCGGATGGTGGAATCCGGGTAACGCCGGTGTGCGGCATCCAGCAGCGCAGCGATTTCGGTGGGATGATGGGCGTAATCGTCCACAACCGTGACCTGCTTGACGGTGCCTCTGATCTGGAAACGACGAGCAGCCCCAAGGAAGCTGCCGGCTGCGCGCGCCGCGTCGGCGGGCTTGACGCCCAGAAGCACGGCGGCGGTGATGGCCGCTGCGGCATTGCGGGCATTGTGGATGCCCGGCACCTTGAGCGTGACGCTCTGGCAGACCGCGTTCGTCCCGGTCACCGTGGCAGGCAGTTCCAACGTGAGCCGCTCAATGCCGCTTCCGGCGGTCTCGCTTTCCGAGGAGATCGCCACCAGCGAAGCGCCATCCAGCTCGGGAAGCCGGTCTTCTGGCGTGGTTCCGTACACAATGGTGCGCGCCTTGACATCGCGCGGCAACGCTTCGAAGACCGCCAACGCATCCTTGTCGTCAGCACAGATCACCACATGTCCGGTGGCATGACCGGCATGGTCGACGAATGCGGCACGGTAGTGCGCTTCGTCCCCGTAATGGTCCAGATGGTCGGCCTCGGCGTTGGTGATGATGGCGATGGTGGGATGGTATTTGGCGAAGCTGCCATCGGATTCGTCGGCCTCAGCCACCAGTATCGAGCCGTTGCCGGCATGCCCTCCATCCAGAGTGGTCCCGTCCGGGCCTTGGATGGAACCGCCGATCGCATAGCTGGGATCGGCACCCACGTGCACCAGGATGTGCGCCAGCATGGAGCTGGTGGTGGTTTTGCCATGGGCTCCGGCAACGGTGACGGCCTGTTTCCCGTTCATGAGCAGAGCCAGGATATCGCTGCGATGCACGATGTGCCTGCCTGCCTCATGCGCGGCGATGATTTCAGGGTTGTCGGGCTTGATGGCGCTGGAATACACCACGGTGGTGGCATCACCCACATTCTCGGCGCGTTGGCCGAATTCCACCGTGATGCCCAAGGCTTCGAGACGATCGGTCTTGGCGCTGTGTTCGCGGTCGGAACCGTCTACACCGACTCCCTGCGATTTCAGCATTTCAGCCAATACGCTCATGCCGGCGCCTCCGATGCCGATGAAATGCGTGGGCCCGAGATCGGCCGGGGTCGCATGCGTATCGAATGCGGCATGGGTGGGGTCGAGCACAATGGGTTGTTCCTGAGACAATTGACGCTCCTTCATGATGATTCTGACCACATAGTAGGTCTTCTTTTGCCCTTGCCGGGTTATGCCATGCGGGCAGAGTTTGCGTTCAGCCAACCGGCTTGGTGCCGAGTAGCCACCGCAGACCGCACGAGGACCATACGAGACGCAGCGAAGCCGGACATCACGCCCGCCGGGCGAGCTCCAGCACATGACGTGCCATGATATCCGCCGCGTCACGGATGCCGTACTTCCATGCATTGCTTCCGAATTCGGCGAGCATCTGCCGATCGGCGAGCAGAGCGGGGACATGATCATGCACCCATGCGGGCGTCATATCCTTGTCGGCCACCAACAGCCCTCCCCCGGCTTCGACCACGGGCTCCGCGTTGAAGCGTTGCTCACCATTGCCGATGGGCAGCGGCACGTAGATGGCAGGCAACCCCAATGCGGCGAGTTCGGAAACGGACCCCGCTCCGGCCCGGCATATCACCAGATCGGCGCATGCGAAGGCCAGGTCGATGCGTTCCAGGTACTCAGCGGCATGGTAATCGCCCTTGCCGGCCGATTGAGGCCCCAGACCGGTGAGCACGTCGGCTTTAACGGAGCGAGACACCAGATCGCGGACCTCCTGGATCTTGCCACGGCCGGTCAGATGGATGATCTGCGCGTGGGCCAGCAGATCAGCCGCCGATGAGGCTATGGCGCGATTCAGGCTTTGCGCTCCAAGCGATCCGCCGGTGACCAGCACCAACGGGCGGTCGGGATCGACGCCAAGCTGAGCCGCGGATTCGCGGCGCACCTCTGTCCTGTCTTGCTCAAGCCGCGATGCCAATGTGGCGACGGCCGGACGAAGCGGCAGACCGACGCGCTCGATGCGCGTATGGGCGCCAGGCTTCAGACCGGTGTGCTCATACGCCGTGCCGATGTAATCCGCCCATCGCGCGCCCAATTTGTTGGCCATGCCGGCACGGGCGTTCTGCTCATGCATGGCGATCGGGATGCCCATCCTGTGCGCGGTGGCGTATACGGGAGCGGACGTGTACCCGCCGAACCCCGCTACGACATCCGCCTTGCGGCGTGTGAGGATATCGCGGACTTTGCCGGTCTCACGCTTCCACTTTGCGGGGAACTGCAGCATATACAGGTTCGGCCGTCGGGGAAACGGCACTTTTTCGATAGTGTCGAGCTCGTATCCGGAGTTCGGCACCAAATCCTTTTCGAGTCCCACTGCAGTGCCTATGACGCTGATACTGGCTTCCGGCTCGATGGCGCGGATCGCGTTGGCGACGGCCAGCAACGGGTTGACGTGTCCGGCGGTTCCGCCGCCGGCGAGAACAATATGAGGTGTTCCTTGAGTCATGATTACCGAGTGTACTCTACGCATTCTGACGTGATTGTCTGATCTGGGGTTGTGAACGCATGAGGCCGACGACCAGGCCTGCTGCGGCGAGACACATGACCATGGATGAACCGCCGGCGGAAACGAATGGCATCGGTACGCCCAGTACCGGGAATACGCCGACGACGACGCCGATGTTGACCATCGCCTGCCCTACCAGCCAGATAGTGACGCACATCAGCACCATGGCGACATATCGATCGGTGACCTGCAAGGCGACGGCGATCATGCACCAGCCGAGGATCACGAAGAACGCGATCACCACGACGCATCCCACGAAACCGGTTTCCTCGCCGATGATGGCGAAGATGAAATCATTATGGGCCGCCGGAAGATAGTTCCATTTCTCGCGCGAGTTGCCGATGCCCACACCGAGGAATCCACCTGAGGCTATCGCGTATTTCGCGTGCATCGATTGATAGCATACGGTTTGGGCGTCCGCCGCCGAGCAGTCGCCATAGGTGGCGAGGATGCGCTGCATGCGGTTCGGACTTGATACGGCAAGCGCAACGACCATCGCCACGGCGGCCACTATGCCCACACCCATCCATTTGCCGGGGAACCCTGCCACCAGGAACGCCACGAATCCGATGAACAGCAGAATCATCCCGGTTCCCAGGTCCCTGCCGCCGATGACGGCGGCCAATCCAAGGCCGTACATGATCAGCGGCCCGAAATACGCTTTGATGCCTTCCTTCACATATCGTTTCCTGCAGGCGTACAACGCGGCGGGAAGCCATATGCATACGGCAAATTTCATGAATTCGGCAGGCTGTATGGTGGTCACCTGCAGATTGAGCCAGCCTCGGTTGCCGTATACGTCCAGGCCCAATGGCGTGAAGGTCAGGAACTGTATACCGATGGCGAACAGCATGGTCCCCGTGCATATCCGCTTCCAGAAACGTATGGGCATCATCATGGTCATGAATCCGAGAATCAGACCGATCAGGCTGAAGCCGCCTTGGGAGAGCAGACCGCTGAAGGGTGATTTCCCCTGCGAGGCGATGGACGCCGTGGAGCTGGAGAACACCATGATCACGCCGAAACAGGTGAGTCCCACGACTGCCATACGGAAACCGTGATAGCACCAGAGCGGATTCAGCAGGCTTCGCCAGCCCGTATAGTCGGTGACCACCAGGGCCGGTTTCCGCGCCGTCGCGCGCGTGCGCCGCGTGGGGGAATCAGTGGAGGCCATGCACCTCGCTCCATGTCTTGGCGGCTGCGGCGAACCGGTTGCCTCGATCGGCATAGGATCTGAACTGGTCCATGGACGCGCATGCGGGAGCCATCAGCACCACGTTCCCGGCGCTGGCGTATTCGCCGCAGGCTTCGACCGCACGATCCATTACGGTTTCGTTGTCTTCCGGATCGATGAACGTCACGGGGATGTCAGGCGCTTGGCTGGCAAAGGCCTCGCGCATGGGCGTCTGGTCCTTGCCGATGATGACCGCTGCCTTGATGGTATGGGCCTGGTCTTTGATCAGCTGTTCGAATCGGCTGCCCTTGGCGAGGCCGCCCGCTATCCACACCACGGATTTCGCGGGGAAGCTCGACAGGGATGCATTGGCGGCGTGTCCGTTGGTGGCCTTGGAATCGTCCACGAAACGGATGGTGCCGCCGTTTACCGTCGCTTCGGCCACGGTTTCGATGCGATGGCCACCTGGCTTGAATGCACGCAGCGCCCGCAACGAGGTATCGCGGTCGGCGCCCAGTCCGAGCACCAGGGCGAGGGCCGTCAGCGCGTCAGCCACCAGATGCGGATACAGCGTGCCATCCGGTTCGGTCAGATGCGTGAATTCGGCGAGCGGGGCCAGCGTCACGCCCTCACCGGGGTCTCCCCCGGCAACGCCGCTCCTGTCGACGATGCAACCGTCTTCGATGCCAATCTGGCCTGCCTGCGGCACGTCGAGGGTGAATCCCACCTTGCGGCATCCCTCGGCGGTGTGCGCGGCCTGAGCCAACGCAGTGACTGTGGCATCCTGCGCATTGTAGACAATGACGCGTTTGGCGTTGTGGAACACCTTGGATTTGTCGGCCGCATACTGCTCACGGCCACCATGCCAATCCAGATGATCATCGGCGATGTTGGTGATTGCGGCGCAATCCAATTCCAACGAATCAGTGAAATGGAGCTGGAACGAACTCAGTTCCACACACAGCACATCATGCCGCGGGTTGGTGGCGCAGCGCGAAAGGCTCATGGACATGTCCCCTGAGGCGATGTTGCCCGCCGTGGGGGCGTCCATGCCGCATGCGGACAGCATCTCGGAGGTCATTTCCGTGGTGGAGGTCTTGCCGTTGGTACCGGTGATGCCGATCCATGGCGCCGGGTTGCCGGTGCGTTCGTTGTCGGCGCGCAGCCGCCAGGCGAATTCCACCTCGCTCATGACCGGAATGCCACGACGCTGCGCTTCGAGGATGAACGGGGTACGCGGATTGAACACCGGCGACGACATCACATAGTCCACGTGATCCCAGTCGATGAGGTCGAAAGAGTGGAGATCCGCCTCCTTCTTGCGCTCATCCACACCGATCACGTGTGCGCCGCGTTCCTTCAGCACCTCGGCCAGCGAGGTTCCGGACACACCGAGACCAGCGACGACCACCGTCTTATCCGCTACTTGCATTATTCCTCCCTTTACGGCAATCCGGCCCATGCGCACATGCAGGGCCGGAGCCACAGCATTCGAAACCGTTCAGCTGAACAGCAGACCGGATCGCGCGACCCAGTCTCCATAGAACACGGTAAGCGCCAGAAGCACAAAGAGCAGCTCGATCATCCAGAACCGGACGACGACCTTGGTCTCCGTCCACCCGCTGAGTTCGAAATGATGATGGATGGGCGCCATCTTGAACACACGCTTGTGCGTCATCTTGAAATAGCCGACCTGGATCACATCGCTCATGGCTTCCATGACATACAGGCCGCCGAGAATCACCGCCAGGAATTCGGTATGGGTGGCGATGGACAGCGCCGCAAACAATCCGCCCAATGCGAGGGATCCGGTGTCCCCCATGAAGATCGACGCCGGATTCGAGTTGTACCACAGGAATCCGAAGCAGGCCACGGCCGCGCAGATGGCGATGATGGTCAGATCCAGTGGATCCGAGACCGCGTAGGAATACCCCTGATGCCCGCCGCCCTTGATGTGGTAGCTTTCCCAGAAGGCGATGACTCCGAAACCGGTGAAGGAGATCATCGAGGAGCCTGCGGCAAGACCGTCAAGGCCATCGGTGAGATTCACGGCGTTGGTCCATGCCGTCATGAGGAAGTTCACCCAGATCACAAACAGGATGATGGCCACCGCCCTGCCGGCGAATTCGAAGCTGAAGAACGGCTTCTCGATGAAGCTCATGCCCGCCTGAGCGCTCGGCATGCCGGTCTTGGTGGGAATAATCAGCGCCAGTACCGCATAGATGGTGGCGAAGACGAACTGTCCGAAGAACTTGCCCCCTACGGTCAGCCCCTCGTTCTGCTTCTTGCTCACCTTGGCGAAATCGTCGATGAACCCCAGCAATCCCATGGACAGCATGGCGAACAGCACCAGCACCGCGGACCATGACGGCACATCGCCTGCGTGCAGATAGCGGTACAGTGCAGACGACCCCCATCCGAGCAGAATGGCGATATTGATGACCACACCACCCAAGGTCGGGGTGCCACGTTTGACCAGATGCGATTTCGGACCATCCTGACGGATGTACTGGCCGTAATGCAGTCTGTGCACCAGGCGAATCAGCATGGGCGTACCCACCATGGTGACGATGAGCGACACCAGCATTCCAATAATCAGAGCAATCACGGGTGGTTCTTTCTCCTCTAATCGGTGTTTCGACGCTCAGTCGTTCGACCAGCGTTCCGCAAGCGCGCTCAGTCCTGAGGCATGGGACCCCTTGAGCAACACCACGGTATCCGGGTGGTTTGCCGCCAGGTCAAGCACCAGCTCCTCAGCACGGTCGATGCTCTCCACACAGTCTACAGACACCCCGTCAACGTCCCGGGCTCCGCTGGCCAGCGCCTCCGCCATGTCGTGCAGGTGGGGATCAGCCGTGGATCCTACGGTGATGATCGCGTCGAGCCCCAGTCCGGCCGCGAAACGCCCGACTTCGGCGTGCAATCTGCTTTCGTCGGGGCCAAGCTCGAGCATGGCGCCTAGCAGCGCCACGCGATAAGGCTTGCTCCCGTCCTTGGCGGTGAACGCCTTGAGCCCTTCAAGACCGGCCTTCATCGAATCGGGATTGGCGTTGAACGAATCATCGATCAGCGTGAACCGAGCGTCGCCGCGCGATACGGTGGACAATGCCATGCGGTGCGGGCTGATGGTACGCTGCGCGGCCAGCACCTGAGCGACCCGCTGCGCGGTCATGCCATAGTGCAGGGCCACGGTGGCCGCAGCCAGGGCGTTCATCACATTGTGCAGCCCCGGGATGCCCAGATGCACCTGCACGTGGTCGCCTTCAGGGGTATGCAGCGTGAATTGCGCATGGTCGTCGGTATCGGCGGTGATGTCCGTGGCGAGCACTTCGGGTCCATGTCCGCCTTCCTTGCCGAACCATAGCACCTTGCCCGGGGCGAGCGAGGCCATGGGCGTCACGTGATCGTCGTCGCCGTTGAGCACGGCGAGACCGTTCGGCAGCAGTCCAGTGACGATTTCGCTCTTGGCCTGAGCGATGCGCTCACGGGAGCCGAACTCGCCCAGATGGGCCACTCCCACCTTGAGCACTATCGCCGTGTCCGGTGGAGCGATACGCGTCAGCCGTGCGATCTCCCCAATATGATTGGCTCCCATTTCCGCTACGAAGAAGCGGGTGGAGGCATCTATCTTCAACGCCGTCAGCGGCAGGCCGATCTCATTGTTGAACGATCCGATGGGCGCCACGGTCGGCCCCAAGGTGGACATCAGCGATGCCAGCAGGTCCTTGGTCGTGGTCTTTCCCACGGAACCCGTCAATCCGATGATGTCGAAATCCCCGGGCAGTTCGCGACGACGCTCTATGTTGGCCTTGGCGAGCCTGCCGAGCGCCGACACCGTGTCATCCACCACGATCTGCGCAATGGCTGTGGATGGCACCTCATGGTTCACCAAGGCCGCGACGGCACCTTGTTGACCGACGCGCGGCACAAAATCATGCCCGTCGACACGTTCACCGGGAATCGCCACAAACAGTGAACCAGGCTTCACCTGACGCGAGTCGCTGACTGCGCTCAGGACCTGCGCGGCAGGTTCGCTTCCGGGGACCAGACGGCCATCGACCGCCCGCGCAATCTCCTCGACGCTCATTGGGACCATGTATTCCTCACTCCTTTATCATCCATGCGACGACTCAGGTCATCGCACAAGCTCAGCTCAGGTTATTCGCCACGCGCAACGCACTGCGCACATTGTTCTTCCGCACGCCCGCCGCCAGCACCATGGAGATCGCCAATGACATGTGTCCCGCCCGGACAGGGTCATACCCGACCGGCGATTCCAAGGCGAGTTCATCCGATTCCCGGCTGGTGGTGGTCACGACGAGGTCGCGGTCGGAGATGAACGCGTACCGGGTCTTCAATGCGGACACGTCTTCGCCGGGGGCGACATGCTCGATGCCCAGCACATCGACGTTCACCGATTCCAACGCGTGATTGGTCAATGTCGCCGGATTCATCGCAATGATTACGGCGGCAACGCCGTCTTCGGCGCATACTGCCAGCGTCCGCTGCATGTCCAACACTCCCAGCGGATAGGTGAGATTCAGCGCACGGGTCATCGATGTGGAACCGGCGGCGCTGATCTTCGCCACGGGATTGCCCAGCATGTGGAGGAAATCGGCGAGCTGGGTCACGTTGGCGTCCACCTCGTCATCGTCCGTTCCGGATACGGCGAACATGGCCAAGGCATTGGTCGGCGACCCGGCGAGCGTCACCGCCATGGACCCAAGCACATGGTCGTCGAGTTCCCCGAACAGAAGCGGGATGTCCGCGTCCGGACACTGGTGCCGGAACGATCGGGGCAGCAGCGCCGCATATGCTCCGGCTTGCGCCGCGTGCCCCAGCTCGGACACCCGAGATCCGCAGACGAACAACGACCCCGGGCTCACGCTGTCAAGAGAATCACAGATTGCGGTAATCGTGACATTGGTGGCAAATTCGGGAACGATCTCAAAACCGTATTGTTCCGACAACATACCCAGCGTCATGCGCTCGGAGACGGATTCGCTCACTGCACTCATGGGCTAACGCCTTTCTTCCATGACTATGGTGCTCATGACTATTGTCATCTCAGCATCACCAAGTGACCGGGATAGCATCTTTGCGAGGCGACGAAACAGGCACCTCGTATTTCTGCATAAGGAACTCACAAATCTGGGCGGCCACAGGGCCTGCGGTCAAGCCGCCGAATGAGCCCTGCGGATCCTTCATCACCACAGTGATGGCGAACCTCGGGTTGTCGGCGGGAATCACCACCGAGTAATCGGAGATGATCGAACTCAGCGAGCCATTGTCGCCGGCCACCTCGGCGGTACCGGACTTGGCCGCCATGCGGTAGCCATCGACCTTGACGAACTTGTTGTAGTTCTCGGCCACGGATTCCATGGCGTTCATCACATCGGAGGCCACCTGCTCATCGAGTACGCGGGTGCCGGTGCCTTTCGTGGCTTCCGTGGTCTTGCCGTCCGCATTCGTGGTGGACTTGATGATTGACTGCTGCAGACGCACGCCCTTGTTGGCGATGGTGGCCACCACGTTGTTGAGCTGCAGCACATTGACCGTGTACCCCTGTCCGAACAGCACCGTATTGCGGGTACGCAGATCCCATGATGACGGATTGGTGAGCACGCCGTTGGATTCGCCAGGAAGGTCGAGACCGGTTGATTGTCCGATGCCGAATTTGGTGAGGAATTCGTAGCGCTGGTCATCCGTGTAGTTCTTGCCGGCAAGCACCATGCCGTTGTTCGAGGACTGTTGGATGATGCCCGCAAGCGTCCAATGCATGTCGCCGTGGGTGAAGGCGTCCTTGAACGTCTGACCGTCATCGGTCACCGAATTGGGCACGGTGAACTGGTCGGTCATCCTGTGCACTCCGGTCTGCAGATATCCTGACGCGGAAATCAGCTTGCCGATCGATCCGGGTTCGAACGTTTCGGATACCGCCCTGGAAGCACCCAGTTTCGCCTCATCCGTGCCGGCATCGACCTCATCGCTGTCGGCGAGCGCCAGGATCTCACCCGTCTGGATATCCTGCACCACGCCGATGACCCACGGGGACCCATACTTGGCCTTCGCGTCCTTCATGATCTTCTTGACGTACCACTGGACGTCCCTGTCAATGGTCAGGTTGACATCCGAACCGTCTTGGGCGGGCACGGATTCGGTCATGGTCCCCGGAATCTCCTCGCCACCGTAGTTGCCGCGCTGGTAGGTCTGATGGCCATCCGTGCCGGTGAGCACCGTGTTCTCCATCTGTTCGATGCCAGCCACGCCATCGCCCGCGTCGTTGACGCCGCCGAGCAGCGAGCCCATGAGGTCTCCGTCCGAGTAGATGCGTTCGCTGCTAAGCTCGCCCCAGACGATGCCACCGAGATTCAGATCGTCGATGCTGCGCTTGACCTGTGGCGTCACATCCTTCTTCAGCACTACGTATTGACCGCTGATCGACAGATCGGCGCCTAGTTCCATGGCGCTGATGCCCAGTGCCTTGGACAGCAGGCGTCCGACGGCAGCGGCACCGGTCACGCCGACAGGCTTTCCGTCAATCTGATGGCAGTAGTCACTATTGTTCTTGTTGCACGTGATCGGCGTGAATTCCTGGGCGGCTTCGGGATTGGCGACGATGGTGTATCGTTCCACGCTCTGCGCCAGCACCGTGCCGTTCGCATCCAGAATCCGTCCCCGTTTGGCGCTCAAGGTCACACGTGAGGTACGTGAGGCCGTGGCGGCCTGCGCCATCTGGCGTCCGTCAATCAGTTGAATCGACGCAAGCTGCATCACGCATAGGGACGCCACCAGCGTCAGAATGACGCCGATGGCGATGCATTTGAAGGCGAAGGTCTTCGAATACCGACGCAGCCTCTGCCATGTACTCACTGTGTTCCGCCTTCCGCGTCCTTCGGCTGCTGATACCCCTGCAGGTCGATGGTCGCCGCCCCGCCTTTGCTGACCATGCCCATTTCACTGGCCTTGTCGGGAAGCTCCGCCACAAGCTGATCGAGTTTGGCCTGATCGTCATCGATGTCCTGCGTCAGCACACTGATGTGCCGCTTGACTTCCGCAGCCTCAAATGAGTTCTGCACCATCTGGGTGCGCAACATCAGCGCCCCTATCAACGTGGCGGCCAGGAACACGACCGCTACGGCCACATGCATCATGGGGGCGGTCCTGGTACGGGTCCATTCAAGAACCCGACCGAACACGGAGCGCTCATGGTCGTCGCGCGTATTGGATATCAGTTTCAACTGCGGGCGCGGCGCTGCCTGGGGCTTGGCTTGAGGACGCTGCGATGCCGAAGAACCGGATCGAATGCTTCGTACCGTTGCCGCCATGGTCAGTTTCTCCTCGACGTGTGATGTGCTGTGCTGTTGCCGTGATGTCTTGTGCCGGCTCGGTTCGTCGCCCCTCGCTCCGCATCGACCGGAATCGGCTGATCGGCCATCTGCTGGAACCGAGTGCGCCAGCGATCGGGGATCGGTCTGCTCAATTCGACCGCACGCAACCGAACCGAGGCCGATCGTGGATTGGAGGCGATTTCCTGCTCATCGGCCTTGACGGCGCCGCGGGTCAGCTCCCTGAAGAACGGTTGGGCGTCGGGCGGCACGATAGGCAGATCGGCCGGGGCATCGATCCTCAGCCCGTTGTTCATGAACGATTTGACGGTTTTGTCCTCCAATGAGTGGTAGGACTCAACCACCAGGCGGCCACCGACATTCAGCCGGTTCGCGATTTGGGGCAGGGTGGACGCCAGCTTCGTCAATTCGCCGTTGACCTCGATGCGCAGCGCCTGGAATACGCGTTTCGCCGGATTGCCTGCAGGGCGATGCGCCTTGGGCACCACCCGCTCCACCAGCGCGTTGAGCTGACCGGTGGTGGTCAGGGGTTCCTTGGATCGGTCGGCGACAATGGCACGGGCAATCTGACGGGCGAAACGCTCCTCCCCGTATTCCTTGAAGATACGTATCAGGGCGGGGGCGTCATATGTGGCGAGAACAGTCTGTGCCGTCAGCTTCTGGGTCGTGTCCATGCGCATGTCAAGCGGAGCGTCATGGGAGTAGGAGAACCCCCTATCCGTCTCATCGATCTGCAAACTGGACAGTCCCAGATCCATGAAGACGGCATCCACTCGGTCTATGCCCTGATTCGTCAGCACACTGTCAAACTCATCGAACGCGGCATGGACAGGCATGAACCGATCGGACAGTCCCTCCTGTTTCATGCGCTCGGTGGCCAGCGCCAGCGCCTCGCTGTCACGGTCTATGCCGATGAGCCTTGCCTGCGGAGCCGCTTTCAGGAACGCAATGGAGTGTCCGGCGATACCCAATGTACAATCCACGGCCACCGCCCCGTCATAGGCGAGGGCGGGAGCCATCAGCTTCACACAGTCCTCCAGCAGCACCGGCTGGTGAATGGCGGTCAGGTCAGTCATCAGATCAGTCATCAGAATTCCACCTCCGGCAATACGTCATCGGCAATTTCGGAGTAATCCTCTTCCTTCTGCGCGAGGTACGCCTCCCAAGCGTCCTTATTCCATATCTCGGCGCGTGTGCCCACGCCGATGACCACGATGTCCGAACCCAGATGCGCGTAATCACGCAGCATCTGGGGAACGACCACGCGCCCCTGCCTGTCCGGCTCCTGATCAACGGCACCGGAAAGAAACACACGAAGGTATTCACGGGCCGCCTTGTTCCCCACCGAGGTGCGTTGGATCTGCGCTGCGATGCGCCTGAATTCATCAAAAGGCAACAGATACACGCAACGCTCCTGGCCACGGGCCATGACCAGCCCTGCTCCGAGTTGCGAACGAAACTTGGCGGGAAGCGCCACGCGTCCCTTGGCATCGATCTTCGGCGTATAGGTGCCAAGCAGCAACGGCGGCAGTCCATTGAGCATGTCGGAGACGCCGGTGGAACCATGGCTCTGGGTCGATTCGGCATTCGCCATTTGCTCGTCAGCCATGATTCCACCTCCTTTTTCGCGCACACTCGATACACTTCGGCCCACTGGTTCACCACTTTACCCCACTTATCCCCATTTTCCCCCACCAATACACAATCTACGCATGCTTTGAGGGACATTTCCCCCGCCCACGCGTGTCGGGAGACGAATCATGGGCCACGCCGAAAAGAGCGCCGACGCCGCCGGACACCGATTCCGCGCACCGCTCGCCTGCAAAGCCCGCTTCAGCCTGCTGCAGCACGCAGTACGGCATCCGCAGTCGAATTCACTCGATGTTCACCCTGCTTCACCTGTCAGCAGGCGTCCCGGTAGGGGGCGTGCGGTAAATTTGAGTGCCTTAAAGTGTTGACCCGGAAGAAACGGAAACGAAGAGAGCATGTCGAGTTACGCCTCACAATTGCACGAGGAACAACAGGCCGTCGACCGCGCGTACGGCCGTCTTGATGACCTCCGTGCCGAAATGTGGCAACGTCTGGACACCGTACGCGCCGCAGGATCCCACGGATCGCCCACCCAGCGCACCGAGAGGGATTCCTTCGCCACCATGTACGAGGACCGTCTCACCCAGCTGCGCAGCGTGGAGGACCGCCTCGTGTTCGGCAGGCTTGACGCCAAGGACGGCACACGGCGTTACATCGGCCGCATCGGCCTGTCCAGCAGCGACCATGAACCGATCCTGACCGATTGGAGGGCCGAAGCGGCACGCCCCTTCTACGAGGCGACCCCGTCCAACCATGGCGACATCGTCATGCGTCGGCACATCACATTGAGCTTCCGCAATGTGGTGGGTGTCGAAGACGAAGTGCTCGACGTCCATTCGGATCAGGTGGGGCAGGCCTCCTCCGCGGGAACGCTGACCGGCGAAGGCGCTCTGCTGGCTTCGCTGAGCTCCAGGCGCACCGGCAAAATGACCGATATCGTAGCCACCATCCAGGCCGAGCAGGACCGCATCATCCGCTCCGACATGAACCGCGCCGTGGTGGTGCAGGGCGGCCCCGGCACCGGCAAGACCGCAGTGGCCTTGCATCGTGCCGCCTACCTGCTGTACACGCATCGCCGCACGTTGGAGCGCTCAGGCGTATTGGTGGTCGGCCCGAGCTCGGCGTTCCTGCACTACATCGATCAGGTGCTGCCCTCGCTCGGCGAGACCGGCGTGGTCTCCCGGACGATCGGCGACCTCATTCCGGGCATCACCGCGACGGCGACGGATACGCCGTATGCGGCCAAGCTCAAGGGAGACCGACGCATGGCACAGGTGGTGGCCAACGCCATCGCCGCACGCATCCGCGTCCCCGACAACCTGCCCACGGTCACCATCAGCGGCATTCAGGTGCCCATGCTCGCAGTGGACATCCAACAGGCGCAGGCCGACGCCAAACGTACCCGTCAGGCACACAACAAGGCTCGGGAGACTTTTATTCGCTCCATGCTCTCCAGCATGCAGAACCGGTACGCCGAGCAGCTTGATTACACACCTGATCAGGCGGAGCTCAACCGCGCCATGCAGCTGCTGCGCATGAACGACACCGTGCGAAAGACGTTGAACCTGTGCTGGCTGCCGATGACCGGAACATGGCTCATCGACCAGCTCTTCGCCCATCCCGAACGGCTCTCCACGTTGGCTGGCTGGCTGTCCGATGACGATATCCGCGCGCTGGCGCGTCCGAAGGGATCACCACTCACCAAGTCGGACATCCCCCTGCTGGACGAGGCCATGGAGCTTCTTGGCCCCGACCCCAAGGTCATGGCCAAGAAGTCGGCCTCCGATGCGCGCCGGGCCGCCGAGGAACAGTACGCCAAAGACACCTTGGCCGCCACCGGTCTCGGCCAAGGCATCATCTCCAGCCAAATGCTGCTCGACCAGATGAACGGTGGCGATGCAGAACTGACATCCCAGCGTGCCGCCGCGGATCGCGAATGGACATACGGGCATATCGTCGTCGACGAGGCCCAGGAACTGACCGGCATGGATTGGCGCATGCTGATGCGCAGGTGCCCGTCGCGTTCGTTCACCATAGTGGGCGATGTGGCGCAGACCTCCGCCTTGGGAGGCACGAGGCGCTGGGACAAGACGATGAATCGCCTGTTCGGCGCGGAGCATTGGGACCTGAACGAGCTGACCATCAATTACCGCAATCCACAGGCCGTCTCCGAACTTGCCTCACAATTCGCGAAGCATGAAGGTCTGTATATCTCGACGGTGCATGCAGTACGCAATCTGACCGGAGCGGTATCCCGACGGACCGCTCCCGACACCGCCTCGATGCTCGAGGCCGCAGCCGCCCAGACCGCGCAACTCGCCGACCACTATGTCTCCTCCGACGGAACCGGACGCATCGCGGTCATCTGTCCGGACGAGCTCATCCAGCCGATGCGCGACGCAGTGCGCAAACGGCTCTCTCAGCAATTGGATGCTGCCGAATACCAGCGACTGATCGATCAACCGGAATGGGATGAACAGATCAGCGTATGCGGTACCGAAACAGTCAAGGGCCTGGAATTCGACGCGGTCATCGTGGTGGAGCCGGGCCTGATCATGGATGAGGCACCCAGCCGTCTGGTCGCCGCATCCGACCTGTATGTGGCGATGACCAGACCGACGCAGAAACTGGTTATAGTTCGGACAAAAGCGGACGAGCAGTCCCTGAACATCTAAGGTGATACATATGCCGAAAGCACTTTTATTGGAGAACATCCATCCGGATGCAGCGCAATCATTGCGCGATCACGGCTTTGAAGTCGAAACGATGAAGGGCGCTCTGAGCGAGGACGAGCTCATTGACGTATTGGATGGCGTGGATGTGGTCGGCGTCCGTTCCAAAACCAGCGTCACCGCACGCGTACTAGAGGCTCGCCCCACCCTCAGCGCCGTGGGTTGCTTCTGCATCGGAACGAATCAGGTCGATCTGGAATACGCAGGCAAGCATGGCATTGCCGTATTCAATGCACCATACTCCAACACCCGTTCCGTGGTGGAATTGGTGATTTGCGACATCATCTGCCTGATGCGTCGTATCCCCGCGCATACGCATCACATCAAGCATGGCGTCTGGGATAAATCCGCAGCTGGCTCCCATGAGGTGCGCGGCAAAACCTTGGGCATCATCGGGTATGGCAACATCGGGTCGCAGCTGTCCGTGCTTGCCGAGGCTTTGGGCATGCGAGTGGTGTTCTATGACATCGAAGAGAAGCTGGCGCTGGGCAACGCCCACCGCTGCGCAACGCTGAATGAACTGCTGGAGCAGTCCGACGCGGTGACGCTACATGTCGATGGTCGCAAATCCAACACTGGCTTCTTCGGCGAAGACCAGTTCAATCATATGAAGCAGGATGCAATCTTCATTAATCTGTCAAGAGGATTCGTAGCCGATCTGGACGCGCTCAAGCAGCATCTCGATTCAGGGCATCTTGCTGGCGCGGCGGTGGATGTGTATCCGGTGGAGCCGAAGAAAAGCGGCGACGCGTTCAATACGCCGCTGGCCAACGAGGCCAATATGATTCTCACGCCGCATATCGGTGGCTCCACGTTGGAAGCCCAGGAATCCATTGGTCATTTTGTCTCCCAACGACTTGAGGATTACTGGTTCAACGGATCGACATCATTGTCGGTGAACCTGCCTCAGATCAATCTGAGCGGCTGCAAGGGCGTTTGCCGAATCGCACACCTGCACGACAATCTGCCGGGTGTTCTCGCTCGAGTCAATCATGTCCTCGGCGAAAAGAACATCAATATTTCGTTCCAGTCGTTGGCCACCGAGGGAGAACTCGGCTACGTTGTCACGGACGTGGCATCCAAACCGAGCGAAGCGACATTAAAGGCCCTGGGCGACATCGAGGGCACCATCCGCATGCGCGTCACCCACTGAATACAGACAGCGGCACGGAGCTTCTAGTGGTCTGTCTCGTAAATAACTGAGGGATTAAGCTTGTTCTCTCCCCCAGTCAGCTTCGCTGACAGCCCCCTCGCCAGAGGGGCCAGAACCCTACAGACAGGATGTTGCCGTGAAGCAAACAGCGGAGTTGTTTGTAGGCAACATGCAAGCCGACAGGTAAGAGAGCAGGCTGCGCATGGAGCGCGTTCCTGATTGCAGGACTGGCTGTCAGCAAAGCAGACTTGGGGAAGGACCATAGGCATGCCATTGATGAGTTGCGCGACAGGGCTGCTTCAGCGCTCCTTACTGCGGAGCTCGTCAATGGCATGCTGGAAATCCTCGAGACCCGAGAAATCCTGATATACACTCGCAAAACGCAGGTATGCCACTTCATCCAAGTCACGCAAAGGCTTGAGAATAGCCTTGCCTACCTCATCCGACGTGACTTCCGCAAGGCCGCGCGAACGAAGGTCCTCCTCCACTTTCTGCCCCAGCGCCTTAAGATCCTCTTCACGAACCGGACGTCCCTGACACGCTTTTCGTACACCATTGATGACCTTGTCACGGCTGAACGGCTCTGCTCCACCGGACCGCTTGGTCACGAATAGCATGCTGGTCTCCACCGTGGTGAAACGTCGATTGCATTTCGGGCATACACGGCGTCTGCGAATGGAATGACCATCCTCGCTGATGCGAGTGTCAATGACTTTAGTGTCGGGATTCTGGCAAAAAGGACAATGCATGCCACCTAGAATAACGTGTTCATACCGAAAAACCGAATGCAGGTGGGTTGTATCATGCGGATGCACACCGTACGAAAGCGAATCATGCCGATGCATGCAGTATCGATACACACTCATATCGATACTCGCTCATGTCGATGATGCGCACATATTCGCGTCATGCCATCTGGGGGACGAGGATATGCTGGCCCGCCCGCAATGAACCGGAATCCAAATCATTCAGCGCAATCAGATCATCAACCGTCTGCTGCACATCCTGACCTTCGGGCGTAATCGAAGACGCATACGACCACAGTGTGTCACCGGGTCTTACCGTGTAACCGATGACATCCGTTGTACCGGTGTCCGACTGCGCGGACTGCACCGACCATATACCCATGCCGCACCACGCCAACGCTACGGCAAGCATCAACGACAGCAGCCAATGCCGCTGCCCGGCATGCGACCGATTACGGAACACGGCTCCCTGTCCCCTACCATCCATGCGCGCAATCACAGCACGACGATGTGCAACACCACGCACTTCGCGAGTACCAGCAACGCGATCACGAGCACCGGCCAATGCAGCTGAACCAGTCATCACGACAACCTTTCTCGAACAGATGTTCTATCGAACATCTGTTCTTAGCATTGCACATGCGTTCGAAGATGTCAAGTTGACACTCGAACAGATGTTTGATTTTTCGCATATGTCACGGTATGCTGAAACAAGTATGAAAGGAGCCCTCCGTGAGCACGATCCCCTTCGCCTCCAGCCACGAGCGCAGCAGCGATTCGCTGTCCGAGCGACAGCGCAAGGTGCTTGAAGCCATCACCTCCCATATCGAAGAACAGGGGTTCGCGCCATCATTCCGTGAAATCGGTGCGGCAGCCGGGCTCAAAAGTCCCTCCTCGGTCAAGCATCAGCTGCATGTGCTTGAGGAAAAAGGGTTCATTCGTGTCAACGCCAATAAAGGACGGGCCATCGAGGTCATCACTCCCGTGACCCCTGCTCCACAGGATGCCACGCAGGATACGGAGACGGGCGAGGTGGAGCAGACCACGACGGCTGAAATCTATCGATTCCCCGACGAGGCAATCAGCGAATCTCGCGATGTACCACTGGTGGGTCGCATCGCCGCCGGAACGCCTATCACCGCTGAGCAGCATATCGACGATGTCATGCGGCTGCCGGAGCGTCTGACCGGATCGGGAAAGCTGTTCATGCTCGAAGTGCACGGCGATTCCATGGTGGACGCAGCCATTTGCGACGGCGATTTCGTAGTGGTCCGCGAACAGAATTCCGCAGTCAACGGGGACATCGTGGCTGCGTTGCTGGATGATGAGGCTACGGTGAAGACGTTCCGTAAGGATCACGGACATGTCTGGCTGATGCCGCATAACCCGGCCTACTCCCCTATCGATGGCACGCACGCTACCATCATGGGCAAGGTGGTCACCGTGTTGCGCAAGCTATAGCCTAGCCGCGCATCTGCGCACAACGAGGTTCCGTGTGACCTTGTGAAGGGCACACGCAAGCGACATGTCCCCTTCACAAGGCCGACGCTCCGACCTTCGGCACTAATGGCCAAAATTCGCAGGTCATCGATGCAGCTCTTCAGCGGACTGGGTGGAGTAGCCTTCCGGCTCCAGTTGGAACGTGGTATGCGGCACCGAAACAGGGAAATGCTCGCGCAGACAGTCCTGAAGTTGGGCGAGCACCTGCGCGGCCTGTTCCATATTGAGATTCTTGTCCACCACGACATGCGCCATCAATATCGGCATTCCCGTCGAAACCGTACTGGCATGCAGATCATGAACCGCAATGACGTGTGGAACATGCTCCATATGCTCACGCACGGCATCCAGATCAAGACCCTTCGGGGTCTCCTCAAGCAGTACCCTCACCGCATTGTGCAGCAACTTGATGGCACGCGGAATCATGAGCAGCGCGATAACGCCACCTGCGACGGCATCAAACCCATTCCACCCCGTCGACATCATGACCAGTGCGGACACGACCACGGCCACCGAGCCAAGCGCATCGTTCATGACCTCCAGGAAAGCGGCTTTCATATTCATGTTGTCTTCACGTTGGGAAGCCAGGATGAATATGGAAACGACATTCGCGGTCAGACCGAGTACGCCCACGAACAGCAGCAGGTTGACGTCCTCGACACGTGTCGTCGATTGTCCGAACAATCTCATGCCGGCCTCCACCAACGCATAGACGCCGACGATCATCAGCACCAATGCCCCTGCGGCAGCCGTCAGCACCTCGAGACGGGCCCATCCCCACGTGCGCAAATTGTTCGGCTTCCTACGCATCAATACCGCGGTGACCGTGGAGGCGATGAGCACCGACATGTCAGTGAGCATATGGCCCGCATCCACCAGCAAGGCCAGCGAACCGGTCAGGACGGCGGATACCACTTCGACGACGAACACAGTTCCCGTCACCGTAAGAGTGGCCATCAATCGTCGCTGATGCGCCTGGGCTGCGGACTGTGTCACGCTAGTCGAGGAATGATCATGGGACATGTGGAACAATGCATCCTTTCCGGTTCCATTTGAAACCGTTTCTCAATACCATTTGCGTTATCGCCCGGAGACGACGAAACCCCGGCACATGGCCGGGGTTTCGCAATAGTACCTTATGGTACCTGAAAGCAACCGCTCAATCAGAAGCCGAACTTGGCGGCGGTCTCCTTCAGGGTCTCCGCGGAGCGCTTCAGAGCAGCGAGCTCCTTGTCGGAGACCGGGGTGTTGATGGCGGTGTTGACGCCCTGACGGTTGAGCAGGGTCGGCACGGACATGCAGATATCGGAGATGCCATGGAAGTCCTTGAGCATGGAGCTCACCGGCAGAATGCGGTTGGTGTCATGCAGAACGGCCTCGACGATGTCCACACCGGACATGCCGATGGCGTAGTTGGTGGCACCCTTGCCGTTGATGATCTTGTAGGCGGCGTTCTTGACTTCCTGGTGAATCTCTTCACGCTTGACGGCGTCGAGCGGCTCGTGGCCCGGCAGCGGGGTCCAATCCAGCATGGGAACGCCACCGATGGTGGCGGACTCCCACAGCGGCACTTCGGAGTCGCCATGCTCGCCGGCGATGTAGGCGTGGACGTTCTTGACGTTGACACCGGTCTGCTGGGCGATCAGGAAGCGAAGACGGGCGGAATCCAGGTTGGTGCCGGAGCCGAAGACCTGGCTCTCGGGCAGGCCGGAAATCTTCTGGGCGACGTGGGTGGCGATGTCGACCGGGTTGGTGATGAGCATGTAGATGGCGTTCGGGGCGACCTTGACCAGGCCCGGGATGATGGCCTGCAGAATCTTGACGGTGGCGCCGACGAGCTCCAGACGGGACTGGCCGGGCTTCTGACGCGGGCCGGCAGTGATGACGATCATATCCGCGTCGCGGCAGATCTCAGGATCGTCGGAACCGTCGATGGACACGGTCGGGTAGAAGCTGGAGCCGTGCTGCATATCGAGCACCTCGGCCTCCACGCGTTCCTTGGCAATGTCCTCAAGCACGATCTCGCGAGCGACGCCACGCTGGGCAGCGGCGAAGGCGAGGGTGGAGCCAACAGCACCGGCACCGATGATGGCAAGCTTCGTGGGCTTAACGGTAGTTTCCGCCATGATGGATTTACCTCTCTTCAAAGGCGGTCTGCAGTATGGCAGGCCTTGTGACTAACGGTTTCACTGTATAAAACCGTGCCGACGTTTGCGCTCCCATGAAACCGCCGAATCAACAGACAATCCCAGCATTCGCAAGTGTTGTTAGCGCTCACAATACATCTGTGATGTTGCTCACGTTAATCGATTGACGCATCAATGACCCGTGCAGCAAGGTGGGAGTCGACGTCCGCTTCCAGCAATACGCCGTCATCACGGTATTCCACCTTGCCTACCTTGCCGTATTCGCGCACGCGGGACAGCAACGAGCCAGCGCTGTAGGGCAGCACGGCATTGACGTGCACATGCGGCACCGGAAGCAACGCCTCCACGGCGGCACGCAATCCATCCACACCCTCGCCGCTATATGCGGAAACGATATACGCATCAGGCTGCAACGCCATCAACCGCTCCCGAGTGACGGCATCGACCTGATCGGCCTTGTTGAACACCACGATGCGCGGAATGGATGCCGTGCCCTCGATATCCGCCAGGACGGCATTGACCGCATCGATCTGCGAGAAGGGGTCCGGATGAGAACCATCCACCACGTGCACAATCACGTCGGACTCCGCCACCTCCTCCAGCGTCGATTTGAAGGCCTCCACCAGCTGGGTCGGCAGCCTGCGCACAAAACCCACTGTGTCCACATAGGCATACAGCCGTCCATCATGGGTCTTCGCACAACGGACCGCAGTATCCAGCGTGGCGAACAGCGCGTTCTCCACCAGCTCTGTCGAGCCGGTCAGCCGATTGGTCAACGACGATTTGCCGGCATTGGTGTATCCGACCACCGCCACCGTCGGCAGCCCATAGCGCCTGCGGGATCCGCGTTTGATCTCACGCGCCGGCGCCATGTCGCGTATCTGGCGACGCAGCCGCGCGATGCGGGTGCGGATCACACGACGGTCCATCTCGATCTTGGTCTCGCCAGGGCCACGGGATCCGATACCCGCATCCGCGCCTGCTGCACGGCCTCCGGCCTGACGGGACAGGGAGCCACCCCAGCCACGCAGTCGCGGCAGCATATACTCCAGTTGGGCCAGCTCCACCTGCGCCTTGCCTTCGCGAGAAGTGGCATGCTGTGCGAAGATATCGAGGATCACCGCGGTGCGATCCACCACTTTGACTTTGGCGGCATCCTCCAGCGCACGACGCTGAGAAGGGGCGAGATCATCATCCACGATGATGGTATCCGCCTCCTCGCGCGCCACGATATCGGCGATCTCACGAGCCTTTCCCGAGCCGACATACGTGGCGGCATCCGGCTTCAACCGATGCTGCAACAGACCATCGCACACCACGGCACCCGCGGTTTCGGCGAGCGCGGCCAGCTCCCTCAACGATTCCTCGGCCTTGGTCTGCGTCGTAACCGCACTCGACCAGACGCCGACCAGCACCACGCGTTCGAGCCGCACCTTGCGGTACTCGACTTCAGTGACGTCCTCCAGTTCGCCAAGACCCGCCACATGCTTGAGTTCGTTGCGAGCCTCGCGCTCCTCCCATTCCTGATTGGCGTCCTCATGCCATCCTGATGGTTGCTGCGTGGTGTCGAGCAGCACATCCGACTGGGCGGAAAGGACTCCTTGCGAAGTGATGCTGGAACTGCCATGGTCGATGTCGGTGTACTGGTTGTGTTCGCTCAAGGGCGCCTCTCAAATCCCGGGTTCACGATTCTTCTATGGCTCCTTATTATCATCAGACGAGCTGACATGCCCGAAACGTGTCACAATGGCCACAGAGCCCGTCAATATGTGTATGAGCCGTGCGAGCACGGCGATAACCGATGCGCAGACCGCGTGGAAATGGAGTCGATGCAATGGCAGAACAGTATTTCGCTTCCGAGCCGCAATCCAAGGATGCGCGCAAGACGATGAACGTCACCCTGCGTGGCCATGAGGCGAAGGTGCAGGTGTCCAACGGCGTGTTCTCCAACTCACGTGTCGATCTTGGCACATCCGTGCTGCTCCGTCAGGCCCCTGACCTGCCGCTCGAAGGCGAATTTCTGGATCTGGGCTGTGGATGGGGGCCGATTGCCCTCGCCATGGCTTTCGACTCCCCCGATGCACATGTCTGGGCCGTGGATGTCAACGAACGCGCCCTGGACCTGACGCGCGTGAACAGCGAGGCGAATGGCTGCACCAACATCAGCATCTCGCAGGTGGACGATTCAAGCACACCATTGCCGGCGGCGCAGCAACCAAAAGACGCAGTAGCATTGCCACAGGAGCTGCAGTTCGATGCGATCTGGTCGAATCCTCCGATCCGCATCGGCAAAGAGGCCCTGCACACGCTGCTCATGGCCTGGCTGCCGCGGCTCAAGCCGGGCGCAGCCGCCTATCTGGTGGTGCAGCGCAATCTCGGTTCCGATTCGTTGATCCCCTGGCTGGATGAGGCGCTGGGCGCAGCGTTCTCGGTGCGCAAATACGCAAGCTCCAAGGGCTTCCGTATTATTGAAGTCCGTCATGAAATTTGAGTATCCCGCCGAACTTCCCGTTTCCGCCGCCCGTGAAGAAATCGCGCACGCGGTTCAGCATGCACAAGTCGTCATCATCTCCGGCCAGACCGGTTCAGGCAAGACCACGCAGCTGCCGAAGATCCTGCTCGAACTGGGCCGTGGCACCCATGGCCGGCAGATCGTGCACACCCAGCCTCGCCGTATCGCGGCACGCACGGTAGCCGAGCGTATCGCGTCCGAACTGGGTGTGCGATTGGGTGATGAGGTCGGCTATCAGGTCCGTTTCACGGATGAGAGCTCTCCGAACACCCGTCTGCGCGTAGTCACGGACGGCATCCTGCTCGCACAGATCCAGCGTGACCCGAACCTGTCCAAGTACGACACCATCATCATCGACGAAGCCCATGAGCGTAGCCTCAACATCGATTTTCTGCTCGGCTATCTGACCGCACTGCTGCCGCGCCGCCGCGATCTGAAGCTGATCATCACCTCCGCCACCATCGATTCGGTGAAGTTCCAGGAGCATTTCGCCCATGCCCTGCATGAGAAGGTGCCGGTCATCGAGGTGTCAGGGCGAACGTTCCCTGTGCAAGTGGTCTATGAGCCGCTGGGTACTGCGCCGGCGCTGATGCGCGAAGTGCCGGGGTTCGCCACGGGAGCCCGCCCTGGAGACGCCGATTATGAGGAGCTGGCGAACGCAATCGCGCAATCCGACGCCGATCTGCCCCGTTCACGTCGTTCGGACGACTATGCTGATGACGGCATCACCGACATGCCGACGGCAGTGGCTCGCGCCTGCGCCGAACTGGTGATCCACTCCTCCCACGAGCGAGGCCCGCGTGACATTCTCGTTTTCGCTTCCGGAGAGCGCGACATCCACGAGTTCGAGACGGCATTGCGCCATCATTACGGTCCGCGCGCGGACGACATGCGCCGGCCCGACGCCATTGAGATCATGCCGTTGTTTGCGCGCCTGTCCTCCTCGGATCAGCATAAGGTATTCGAGCCGCACACCCATCAGCGCATCGTCATCGCCACCAATGTCGCGGAGACCTCGCTGACCGTGCCGGGCATCCGTTATGTGGTCGATCCGGGCACCGCCCGCATCTCACGGTACTCCAAGACGGCCAAGGTGCAGCGACTGCCGATCGAGCCGATCAGCCAAGCCAGCGCCGACCAGAGAAGCGGCCGATGCGGCCGTGTCGCGGACGGCATTGCGATCCGCCTGTATTCGCGCGAGGATTACGAGACCCGTCCGCAGTTCACCGAACCCGAGATCCTGAGGACCTCGCTGGGTGCCGTCGTGCTGCACATGCTGTCGGTGGGCGTTGCGCGCACGGCCGAGGATGTCACGCACTTCGGCTTCATCGATCCGCCGGATATGAAAGCCGTGTCCGACGGTTTCAATGAGCTCACCGAGCTCAAGGCGATCGGACGCAAGCGCGGCGAAGTGACGTTGACGCATATCGGCCGGCAGCTGGCCCGCATCCCGATCGATGTCCGTCTTGGACGCATGGTGATCGAAGCGGCGAAATCCGGCTCTCCGAATCTGCTGGCCCAAGTACTGGTGGTGGTCTCCTTCCTGAGCCTGCAGGATCCCCGCGAACGCCCGGACGACAAGCGAGAGGAAGCCGACCGCATCCATAACCGGTATGCGGATGAGACGTCGGACTTCCTGACCGCGCTCAATATCTGGGATCGGGTGTTCCAGGCCGATGGCGATCCGAGCAATAACGCCCTGCGCCGCATCTGCAAGACCGAGTATTTCAGCTGGCTCAGGATGCGCCAGTGGAAGGATCTGGTATCGCAGCTGAGGCAGCTGTGCAAAGAGCTGAAGTTCAAGGTCGGTGACCCGCTCCCCTCCACGCGCCCCGGCTTGGAGGTGCGCCAGCTGCCGCTGAATCAGCAACCCGCACATTCGATGTGCTGCGCGTGGGATGCGGACGGCATCCACAAGTCGATGCTCGCCGGGTTATTGTCCATGATGGGCATGCAGGTCGTACGCGAGCCCAAGGCCTCTGATTTCGCGGGACTCACCGGCGCAGCCCGGGCCCGTGCGATGAAACGCGCCCAGAAACAGTCGAAGAACGACTATCAGGGTGCTCGCGGCACCCGTTTCGCCCTGTTCCCCGCTTCCGCCGTGGCCAAGAAAACCCCTTCGTGGGTGATGAGCACGGAATTGGTGGAGACATCACGCCTGTGGGCACGGTATTCGGCGGCGATCGATCCGGCATGGGCGGAACCGTTGGCCGGACAATTGACGCGCACCACGTATGCGGAACCGCATTGGTCCGGTTCGAGAGGCTCGGCGGTGGCAACTGCGCGCGTGCTGCTGTACGGTTTGCCGATCGTGCAGGACCGCACTGTGCAATGGGGCGGCATCAACCCGTTGGAGGCCCGCGACTTCCTGCTGCGTCAGGGGCTGGTGGAAGGCAATATCCAGCAGCGGTTCAGCTACGACGATTTCGTCGGCGCCAACCGCGACATTCTCGAGGACGCCGCCGAGGACGCCAGCCGGACACGCCAACTGGCGGACACCGTCTCGGACGAGGATCTGTTCGATTTCTACAATGCCGTGATCCCCGCAGACGTCACATCGGTGGCGGATCTGGCGAAATGGTGGAAGAACGAGCATGACCGGCGGCCCGATCTCCTGACGTTCGACCCATCCAAAGTGGATCGCTTGGCATCGAGCGAATCGGTGAGCCTGAACGATTACCCGGATCATTGGCATACGGTCGGCACGGACGGCCAGCCCATCGACCTGCGGCTGAGCTACGTGTACGAGCCGGGCAATCCGCTCGATGGCGTGACCGTGCATGTGCCGTTGAAGGCGCTTTCCCGCATTGCGCCCGACCAGTTCACCTGGATTGTTCCCGGTCTGCTGGATGAGCTGATTCTGGCGATGATCAAGGCGTTGCCCAAACAGCTGCGCGTGCAATTCGTCCCCGCTCCGGATGCGGCCCGTGCGATCCGCACATGGATTGACGAGCATTATCCCGATCTGCCCGGATCGGGTTCGCAGCAGAAGCCGAATCCCGCTCCGGTGAACGAGGACGGCGAGACCGTAGGCTGGCCTGACCTGGCCCATGTATTCACCAAGGCGGCCATCGCCACCGTGGGGGCCCAGATTCACCCCGAAGTGCTCGGCCCGGAGCTTATGGACAGGCTTCAGCCGTATCTGAAGGTCACGTTTTCGGTGGAACAGCAGCTGCCGCCAAGCGGTTCGCCGCGCGGCCGACGTCGTGGCCATGGTGCCGTCAAGGTGTTGGAGACGTCGAAGGACCTTGTCGCCCTGCAACGCAAGTACGCTGCACAGGCGCAGGCGCAGGCCCGTCAGATGGTGCGGAAACAGGCTGATCAGGCGGCGAAGCAGGGCAATCTGGTGAGTCAGGCGAATCTGCTGCATAAGGCGGGGGCCACTACCGAATCGCGCGCCACCATGCTCTGGCATGGTGCGCTGGACGCGCTCCGTCTGCCGGACGAACGTGTGTCCAGCAGGTGGCTGGGCGCGGAGGCGCTGATGTTGGCGGCGGCACCGTACAAGTCCACCAAGGCGCTTGTGGAGGATCTGCAGCTTGCTGCGGTCAAACGTCTTCTGCCGAATGTGGACTCGTTGAAGGATGATGAGGCGTTGGCGAACGCCGTGCTTGACGTGCGCGAAGTGTACGAGGATACCGTCTATCAGGTGGCCCATGATGTGATCGGCATCATCAAGGCGTATGCCGAGGTGGATAAGGCGACATCCGGCAAGGCCGACCTTCCTCTGCTTTCGGTATTGCAGTCGATTCGCGAGCATATCGTCGCACTGGTCTATCCCGGTTTCATCGGACGCACGCCCCCGCAGGCGCTCAGATCACTGTCCCGCTATCTCAAAGCCGATGTGATGCGTCTCGCCAAGGCGAAAACCGACAAGAACCGTGATGTGAAATGGGCGTGGCAGGCCGATGAGGCCAAACAGCTGGTGGACAAGGCGCTGGCTCACGCCAAGGCGGAACCGGCTGGGCCGAAGCATGAGGCGTTGATGAAACAGGCGGAGCAGGCCAGATGGATGCTGGAGGAGTTCTATGTGAGCCTATGGGCCCAGGAACTCGGCACCAACGGACCGGCGTCGCTGAACCGCATCAAGAAGGCTCTGATGTGATTGCCGACTGGCATTGGTGGGTCTGACATACGCATCTCGACACGCTCAAGGCCGTTCGGCCAAGCCTACGTTCGTGATACGCATGTCAGACCCGCCCGATCCTCCAGACCCACCAGAAACGTGCCACCGGTGCTTTCTGCGGGAAGCCCGCAGATTCACCGCGAGCGTAATGGGCTCCTATCTCCGGCTATTACAATAACGGGCGATGACACAAGCGAAGCAATCGAACAGCAACACCCGCAAGCCCAGTCGTGGCGACAAGCCCAGCAACGGCAAAAGTGCCGGCGCGCAAGGCAAGAAGGCGCGCAGCCGCAAACCGGCGAGCACCAGGTCCCATAACCGCGGTGTCCGCAATCCACTGCAGTGGTGGAAGCATGCCGGCCCGTGGCACAAGGTCAAAGCGGTATTCGTCACCACAGTCGTCATCGTCTGCGCCATGGCTTTGGCGTTGGTCACCGTGCGCTTCGCCGAGTGGCGTATCGACGTCAAGGAAGCCGAAACCCGCCAGCTGCAACTCACACAGGAGTATGACTTCGATCCCGGAGACATCATCTCGGACGGGCAGTTCTTCAACGGCAACGCCATGAGCGAATCCGAAGTACAATCGTTCCTCGACGAGCAGGGTGCCGCCTGTTCCGGTGCCGAATGCCTCAAATCGAAGACCTTCGACACCACCGACGAGCCAGCCGACGAATACTGCGACGCTTACAAGGGCGCGAAGGGTGAGACTGCTGCAACCATCATCACCAAGTCGGCCAAAGCATGCGGCATCAGCCAGAAGGTGCTGCTCACAGTCCTGCAAAAGGAACAGCATCTGGTCACCGCCACCACCATCACCGATTTCCAGTACAAGGCCGCCATGGGCTTGAGCTGTCCGGATGACGCCAACTGCGACCCGCAGTACGCCGGTTTCTTCAAGCAGGTGTTCGGCTCAGCCAAGCGCTACCAGTATTACACGGCACACGAGGATCGATACGGGTACCATGCCAATGCGCTGAACTACGTGCAGTATCATCCGAACGCCTCCTGCGGCGGCACGAATGTATACATCAGGAACAAGGCGACCGCACTGCTCTATATCTATACGCCGTATCAGCCCAATGAGGCGGCGCTGTCCGCCGGTGTGGGCGAGGGCGACTCATGCTCAAGCTACGGCAACCGCAACTTCTCCATCATCTATGAGAGCTGGTTCGGCTCGCCCCGCTCCTGAACGCATCCCCGGCGGGACACGTTGGCGGGGTGCGTTCACCGTTCGACGCGCTTGCCGATGGTCCCGAGCATCATCGACATCACCATGGCCAGCAGCGCGAACACCGCACCGACCGGGCCAAGCCAGGTCAGTCCGAGGTGATCATTGACGACACCGCCCACGGCTGAGCCTATTGCGATGCCGATGTTGAAGGACATGGAATTGAGCGACGCGGCGAGGTTCATCGAACCGGGATGGGATTGTGCAGCCACATCCATGTACAGCACCTGCGATGATGCATTGAACAGATACATGAACATGCCGAGCAGAATCAACGCGATCGCCCCATACCAGGACAGCCAATGAGCGACAGCCAGCGAACACAGCAGCACGGCATGAGCCAGGAACACCCAGCGCAGATGGAACAATGGCTCCACTCCCCTGCCACGCTCAGCGAGTTTGCCTGCATACAGGTTGCTCCACAGACAGGCCACGCCATAAACCACCAGGCCAAGGCTCACGTATCGCTCAGGCAGATGAACCTCATCGCGCAGAATCGGCGTCAGATATGTATAGAACACATAGCTGGATCCCGCGCCACACACCACGATGAGCACGCCCAGATGGATGCGCCGATCGAAGAACAGGCGGAACTGGGATAGGAACCCGACTTTGACGATATGACTGTTGCGCGGCAGCACGGTGAACATCAGCACCATCAGCGCCACAGTCAATGCCGAAATCAGATAGAACGTGACGCGCCACCCGAAAGCATTGGCGATGGACGTGCCGATCGGCACACCCACCACAGAAGCGATGGAGAAACCCGAGAACACCCACGCGATGAACTTGGTCCTGTAATGCACCTGCGTCACATCGGGGGCGAACGTCATGGCAATGGCCACCAATGTGCCGGACACCGATGCGATCAGCAAGCGGGCTGCCAACAGCACCGGATAGTTCGGCGCGAACGCGCACAATACATTGCCCGCCAGGAAGACGCCCATCAGCGTCAAATACGTGGCGAATCGGGGGAAACGACCGGAAATGGCGGAGCCCAGCGGCGTGCAGGGCGCGTACACGAATGCGAAAATGGCCACCAGATTGCCGACGGTCACTTCCGAAACCTTCAAACCGGTTGCGATGTCCGGCAGAATGCCCACGACCACGAATTCGCTCATGCCCAACATGAAACTGGCGAAAATCAGAATGACGACCGGCAGGGTGAAGAAGCGGTCGGTGCGCGCGGTGCTTGCAGGTGCGTTCGCCATAGATGCTCTCTCGAATACTCTTGTTCTCAGTGTCACAAACCGATACGGCAGTTACGTCAATCGTTTTTCATATCGGCTCAGCGATAACAGTATTCCCACCTCTGCCCGTCACAACTCTTGCGACGCACCAAGGGAAACCCCGCCGATGGACCAACCATCGACGGGGTGGGAAAGTGCGGAATGCTTACGGTTACAGTTTCGGCAGGTATTTCTTCAGCTCGTATGGTGTGACCTGCTGGTTGTATTCCTCCCACTCCTGATGCTTGTTGTCCAGGAAGTAGCCGAAGGCGTGCTCACCAAGCACATCAGCCACGAAATCGGATTTCTGCATGATCTTCAACGCTTCGTCCAGTGAGCGCGGCAACGGCTGGATGCCCATGGCCTGGCGCTCGCCATCGGTGAGCTCCCAGACATCATCGCTGGTGGGCTCGCCAAGCTGCATCTGCTTTTCGATGCCGTCAAGGCCGGCTGCCAACAGCACCGAGTAGGCCAGATACGGATTGGCGACCGGATCGAGTGCACGGAATTCCATACGCGCCGAGTTGCCCTTGCCCGGCTTGTACTGCGGGATGCGCAGCAGTGCGGAACGGTTGTTGTGGCCCCAGCAGATGTAGCTCGGTGCCTCGTTGCCGCCCCACAGACGCTTATACGAGTTGACGTACTGGTCGGTCACCGCACAGATCTCCGCCGCATGGTAGAGAATGCCGGCGGCGAACTGGCGGGCGGTCAGCGACATGTTGAATTCCTGACCCGCCTCGTAGAAGGCGTTGGAATCGCCCTCGAACAGGCTCAGGTGGGTGTGCATGCCGGAACCAGGCGCATCAGCCAGCGGCTTGGGCATGAAGCTGGCGTGGATGCCGCGCTCCAGGGAGATCTCCTTGACCACCGTGCGGAAGGTCATGATGTTGTCCGCCGTGGTCAATGCATCGGCGTACCGCAGATCGATTTCGTTCTGGCCGGGGCCGGCCTCGTGATGCGAGTATTCCACCGAAATGCCCATCTGCTCGAGCATGTTCACGGTGGCGCGGCGGAAGTCCATGCCTGGGCTGCGCGGCACGTGATCGAAATAACCGCCTTCATCGATAGGAGTCGGCGCCTTGGACCAGTCATCCTGGCTTTCGAAGAGGTAGAACTCGATTTCCGGATGCACGTAGAACGTGAAACCTTTGTCCTTCGCCTTGGCAAGCGCGCGCTTGAGCACATGACGCGGATCCCCCAGCGACGGTTCGCCGTCCGGGGTGAGGATATCGCAGAACATGCGCGCCGTGCCCTGAGGACCGCCGCGCCAAGGCAGGATCTGGAACGTCGAGGGATCAGGATGAACGATCATGTCGTCCTCGGAGATCCTGGTCATGCCCTCGATTGCGGAACCGTCGAAGCCGAGTCCCTCTTCGAATGCGGCTTCCAATTCGGCCGGAGCGATGGCCACTGATTTCAAGGTCCCCAACACATCCGTGAACCACAGACGAATAAAGCGCACGTCACGTTCCTCGACGGTGCGCAGTGCAAACTCCTGCTGTTTATCCATAACGGCCAAGTGTTCCATACCCGTGTTACGAGCGCCGTTAACATCCCGGCAGATGTCCCGGCAGATGTCTCAAAGGCTCGCACCCATGTTCCGGCACACCCGGTTCGGCATTACAGTTGTAGGTTATGAGCGAAGACCATCTGACACCATCCTCCAATCCGTCCATCGATGTGACCAGCTGGAAGCAAGCGGTCCAGCCGAAGGACCGTTCTCGCGCGGGCATCGCCGCACGCGCGAAAGCGCCTTTGGAGTCGCATGCCATCTGGCAGGTGCGAGAGGGACGCAGAGAGGCGATCGCGTTGCTTGAAGAGCAATCGGCGATTCGTGTACCGGAGCTTATTCCCCTGAGGTACAAGCGCATGAGCGTCAGCCCATTCACCTTCTACCGGGGCACCGTCCTCATCATGACCAATGACCTTGCTTCCACGCCGGTCACAGGCATTCCGGTGCAATGCGTCGGCGATGCGCATATCGGCAATTTCGGCATCTTCCGCTCCCCATCCGCCCGACTGGTGTTCGACATCAACGATTTCGACGAAACCGCGGTCGGTCCTTGGGAATGGGATCTGAAACGGTTGGCCGTGTCCGTGGAGATCTGTGGCCGCGCGAACAGGATCAGGCCAAAAGACAGGCGTGACGCGGTGCTGCAGTGCGTGCGCACGTATCGCGAGCGCATGAAATGGTTTTCCGAGATGGATTATCTGGACGCCTGGTATGAGCATCTGGACGTGGAAGAGACGCTGGACCGTTTCGAGTCCGAAAGCGGCAGACGCAATCCCATGCTGCGCGATACGGCTATGAAGGCGCTGCTCAAGGACAATGACGCCGCTGCGGCCAAACTATGCCATTATGAGGGCGGCAAGCTGCGGTTCAAATCGAATCCGCCGGAACTGGTTCCCATCAATGAACTGTCCGAATATGCCGACCCGGAGACGCTGCAGGCGCGTATCGATACGCTGTTCGAAAGCTATCGCCATTCGCTGTATGACGATCGACGCATGGTGTTCGACCATCTGCGCTATCAGGATGCCGCACGCAAGGTGGTGGGCGTCGGTTCGGTGGGTCAGCGCGCATGGACCTCGGTATGGATCGCGCGTGACATCGATGACCCGATGATGATCCAGATGAAGGAGGCCACATACTCCGTGCTCGAGCATTATTGCGGCGCTTCCCCCTACCCCACGCATGGGGAACGTGTGGTCCAGGGGCAGAAGCTCATCCAGAACACCGCCGATGTGCTGCTGGGATGGTCGAGTTTCATGGCCGAGGACGGCCGCAAGCGTGATTACTATGTGCGTCAGCTGTGGAACGGCAAGGGGTCCATCGACATCGACAGCCTCAATGCCGCCGACTTGATCGATCTGGCCCGCATGTGTGCATGGTCGCTGGCTCATGCCCATGCCCGTACCGGGGATTCGATCGCCATCGCCAATTACATGGGCGGCACCGATGAGTTCGATCAGGCCCTGGCATCGTTCTCTGTGAGCTACGCCGAGCAGAACGACGAGGACTACGCACTGTTCATGAAACTCATCGAATCCGGTGAACTGCCCTGCGCATAAATCTGGCGCAAACCGCCAGGCGTTGTGGGTTCCCTCCTCAGGGAGCCCACAACACATTCCGCTTACTTCGCGACCTGAAGCGCCTCTTCGAGGGTGAACGCCTTGGCGTAGAGAGACTTGCCTAGAATCGCCGCATCCACACCCAAATCGGACAAGGTCTTGATGGCGCGCAGATCATCCAGCTTGGAGATGCCGCCGGAGGCGGTGACCTTGGCGTCTGTGCGTTCGGCCACCTCGCGCAGCAGTTCGATGTTCGGCCCGGACATCATGCCGTCCTTGGCCACGTCGGTGACCACATAACGCGAGCATCCCACCGAGTCGAGGAACTTCATGGTCTCGAACAGGTCACCGCCCTCACGGGTCCAACCGCGGGCCGCCAGCGTGTGTCCACGCACATCGAGGCCCACTGCCACGCGATCGCCGTACTTCCTGATCACCGAAGCAGTCCAATCCGGATTCTCCAGAGCAGCGGTACCGATGTTCACGCGAGCGGCGCCGGCCTCCAGGGCCGCGTCAAGCGAATCGTCATCGCGTACACCGCCGGAGAGTTCGATGTTCACCTTGTCGCCGAGTTCGTGGACGATCTGGCGCAGCTGGTCGCGATTGTTACCTGTGCCGAATGCGGCATCCAGATCGACCAGATGAATCCATTCGGCACCGGCCTCGACCCAAGTGCTTGCGGCTTCGAACGGGGAGCCGTAATCGGTTTCCGAGCCGGATTCGCCTTGACGCAGGCGCACGGCCTTGCCGTCACGTACATCGACGGCGGGAAGCAAAGTCAACGACATATCAATCACCTTTCCAACGTGTTCGGGTATCGCCCGACCAGAATCATTGCTCGCAGTATCACAAGCAGCGCCACAATCCGCCGCGCAATCCGCCGCGCTTCGGTTCACAGCGTCGCGATCCAGTTCTTCAGCAACTGGGCACCGGCGTCACCGGATTTCTCCGGGTGGAACTGGGTGGCAGACAGCGGACCGCGCTCGTATGCTGCCACGAATCTGGAGCGGTCGTACCGGCACCAGCTCACCTGCTCGCGCTCACCGCTCAGATCGATGGAGAAGCGGGATGTGTCCGCCGGATGCACGTCCATCGCGGCATATGAATGCACGAAGTAGAAGCGCGCATGCTCCACTCCTTTGAGCAGCACGGAACCTTCGGCGGCGTCGATGGTGTCCCAGCCCATGTGCGGCACCACGTCGGCGTCCAGCGGATCGACCGAACCGCCAATCAGACCGATGCCGTCGGCCTGCTCGCCGTGTTCGGTGCCATGCTCGAACATGATCTGCTCGCCCACGCACACGCCGAGCACAGGACGGCCGGCACGGATACGGTCATAGATCACCCGGTCGCCATCGACATGCTTCAGACCTGCCATGCATGCGGCGAATGCGCCTACTCCGGGCACCACAAGTCCATCGGCCTCCAAGGCCTGCCGATAGTCGGATGTCAGCGTAGTGTCCACGCCGAGGTTTGCCAGCGCGCGCACCATGGAACGTACATTGCCGAACCCGTAGTCGAATACGACTGCTTTCTTGGTCATACGTCTCTCCTACTTGCCCGGATACGGGCGACTGTGATGTTATTCGATGCGGGATCCACGCCCGGCACGGCCTTGCCTGGTATGTCTGGCGAGTATATCCATGGCCTGATCATGATTGAGGTCAGCGGAATTCACCACTTCAAAACCCTGGCTCTTCAGTTGCACCAGCGTCACGATACCGAGCATCAGATCCTCCACGAAGCGTGGAGTGGAGTTGAAGAGCACTGGTGGCGCAAACGTCTGACCGGCATCTCCCTGCATGTACATGGTGGCCTCGAGTTTGTCCGCACGGTTGACTGCAAGCACCACAGCCATGCCGGAGACCACGGTGGTCAGGTCTTTGGCCGCGGCTTCGGGTCCGTCTCCGTCAAGGTTCTTCAGCACGGCGACCGCACCCTGATTGGATCCGATGCATTCCGCGGAGATATCGGACAACTGGCAGAATGCCGCCAGCAGTTCGGCGGAGGCGACTCGGGTGACGATCAGCGCAATCTTCGCCTTGTTGCCCAACAGGCCGGCGAGTTCATTGTCGAATCCCACAGACGGGTCCACGACATCAGCCATGGCTTCGTTTACGGCATTGGCGACATCATCCGTACTGGAGTCGACGCTGGAGTCGGAGCTGGCACCATCCTGATCGGAAGACTTGCCATCTGAGGCGGCGTCATCCGAGAATTCCTTTTCGAACCCGGCCAGTGCCGCCTCGAGTTCCTCATCAGAGAAATGGGCGTCATCCGGGTCGATGCCATCGGGATCGATTCCCTTGGTATCGTCTGCCATCACAGAGCCCCCTTGGTGCTGGGAATTAGGCCTTCGATGCGCGGATCGGGCTCGATCGCGAATCGCAGCGCCCTGGCCAAGGCCTTGAACTCGGCTTCAGCGATGTGGTGCGGATCGCGGCCGGCGAGCACCTGCATATGCAGGCAGATGCCTGCATGCAATGCGATTGATTCCATGACATGACGGACAAGCGATCCAGTGAAATGCCCGCCCATCATGCAGTATTCGAAACCTTCGGGCTCGCCGCTGCATACGCAGTACGGGCGTCCGGAGATGTCGACCACGGCCTTGGCCAACGCTTCATCCAGCGGCACGGTGGCATCGGCGAAGCGCCGGATGCCGCGCTTGTCGCCCAAAGCCTGCTTCAGCGCTTCACCGAAGACGATGGCCGTGTCCTCCACCGTGTGGTGTACGTCGATGTCGGTGTCTCCGTGGGCGTGAATCTTCAAATCGATGAGCGAATGCTTGCCCAGCGCGTTCATCATATGGTTGTAGAACGGCACCGACGTATCGATGTCGGTCTGACCGGTACCGTCGAGGTCCAGCTCCAAGTCGATATGCGATTCACTGGTTTCGCGAACGATGTGCGCGGTTCTTGCCATCAGCTCTCCTCCACAATATGCAGCACTTCGGCAAGGGCGGTACGGAAGGTTTCCATTTCCTCATCGGTGCCCATGCATACACGCAGCCATCCGTCCGGACCGACCACGCGGATCAGTACGCCGCGCTTCAGCAGTTCGTCGAAGATGTCGTCGCGACGGTCGAAGTGACCGCCGAACAGCAGGAAGTTCGATCCGGATTCCGCCACTTCGAGCGGCTGGCCCTTATAGGTCTGCTGCTTGAGCCAGGCGGCGGTGGCTTCGCGTGTTTCACGCAGATGTTCCACACGGCTCAACTGCTCGTCGGTGTGTTCGAATGCGGCGAGCGCGGCAGCCTGGGTCACGGCGGACAGATGGTAGGGCATGCGCACGATACGCACGCAGTCGATGATGCCCTTGTTCGCGGCCAGATAGCCGACGCGGGCGCCGGCGAAGGCGAATGCCTTGCTCATCGTTCGGCTGACCGCCAGATTCGGATGATCCTTGATCAGGCTTACGGCGCTGGGGGTTCCGGGCTTGCGGAATTCCACGTAGGCTTCGTCAATGACGAGAATAGGATGCACGCCTTCGCCTGCGCCGGCCACTTCCGCGGTTTCGCAGGCGGTGAGGATGCGCTCGATGTCCTCCATCGGCAGCGGGGTGCCGGTCGGGTTGTTCGGGCTGGTCAGCAGCACCATGGATGGCTTGACCTCGGCGATGGCTTCGATGACCTTGTCCACGTTCAGTGTGAAGTCGGGATTGCGATGTGCCAGCTTCCACCCGGTGAAGGTGTCGCGCGCGTACTCCGGATACATGGAGTACGTGGGGTCTGCGCCCAATGCCGTTCGGCCTGGGCCGCCGAAGGCCTGGAAGAGCTGAAGCATGATCTCGTTGGAGCCGTTGGCGCCCCACAACTCGTCCACGTCCAGTCGGGTGCCGGATTCGCGGGCCAGATAATCGCTGAACGCCTGGCGAAGCTCGATATGCTCGCGGTCGGGGTAACGGTTCAGCGTGGGTGCGATTTCGCGCACGCGCCTAGCGATGGTGTCGCAGACGGCCGGATCGGGAGCATACGGGTTTTCATTGACGTTCAGGCATACTGGAACATCCAACTGCGGAGCGCCGTAGGGCTCTTCACCGATCAGATCGTTGCGCAGTGGGAGGTTCGAAGGAATAGCGCTCACAGCAGACCAGCCTCCTGCTCCTGCTCACGCAGGGTCGCCTTGTCATACGGGTCCTTGACGAAACGGCTCAGCACGCACTCACCGTGGGCGGGCAGGTCTTCGGAGACGGCGAACGCGTTGATGCGGGCCGCCAGTGCCTTGAGGCCTTCCTCGTCGTATTCGATGACTTCGACCGGCTTCATGAAGGTGTGCACACCAAGTCCAGCGGCGAAGCGGGCGGTGCCGCCGGTGGGCAGCACGTGGTTGGAACCGGACATGTAGTCGCCCAGCGGCACCGGGGAATACGGGCCACGGAAGATGGCTCCGGCGTTCTTGATGCGCTTGACAACCGCATCGGCGTCCTTGGTCTGAATCTCAAGATGCTCGGCTGCGTAGGCGTTGGCCGCATCGATGGACTGGTCGAGGCCGTCGGTAAGCACGATGGCGGACTGCGTGCCGGACAACGAGGTGTGGACGCGTTCGGCGTGCTCGGTCTTCGGCACGCGGTAGTTGAGGTTCTCCTGCACCTTCTCTGCGAAATCCTCGGAGTCGGTGAACAGCACGGAGCCGGCGAGCTCATCGTGCTCGGCTTGGCCAATCAGATCGGCGGCGACCAGGCTCGGGTTGGCGTCCTTGTCCGCGATGATGCCGATCTCGGTGGGGCCGGCGACCGCATCAATGCCCACGAATGCGGAGACGAGGGACTTGGCGGTGGCCACGAAGATATTGCCCGGACCGGTGATCTTGTCGACCGGATCGCACAGCACGTCGCCGTCCTGCGGCTCGCTGCCCTTGGCTCCATAGGCGAACATGGCGATGGCCTGTGCACCGCCGACCGCATACACCTCATCAACGCCGAGGATGGCGCAGGTGGCCAGAATGGTCTTGTTCGGCAGGCCTTCGGCGTCATCTCGGGCAGGCGGGGTGGCGATGGCCAGCGATTCCACACCGGCGGCCTGCGCCGGTACGGCGTTCATGATGACCGAGCTCGGGTAGACGGCCTTGCCGCCGGGCACATACAGGCCCACGCGCTGAATCGGAATCCAGCGCTCGGCGACACGGGCCCCTTCGGCCAGATCAGTGTAAAAGTCCTTGGGAACCTGGTTCTTCGCCACAGCACGCGCGCGGCGCACGGATTCCTCGATGGCGGAGCGCACCTCGGGGTCAAGCGTGGTGAGCGCATCTTCAATGGCCTCGGCCGGCACGCGCAGGTGCTTCGGACGCACATGGTCGAACTTCTCCTCGAAGTCACGCAGGGCGGCGGCGCCGCGTTCCTTGACATCGTCAAGAATCGGACGCACCAGATCGGTGGCTTCGGATGTGCCCATGGCAGCGCGCGGCATCGCGGCAAGCAATTCGGCACGGGACAGTTTCTGACCACGAAGGTCAATGATTCGCATGATGTTCTCGCTCATAAAGCCACATCGTACCAACGTGAGCGGCCTAAGCGTCAAGGAACGCCCATGTTCACCCGTATCGTGAGATTATCATGCGTGATGATGTTCGCGGTGCAGGTTATTGACGCACGCCAAATGTCCGAGTGCCCTCATCAATGAGGGGCACATCATGCACGGCGACGTGACTCACTTCGGACCATCGCGGGCCAACGGCTAATTGCTTAACTAATGCTTGCACTGCATCATTACTCCCCTGCGCCTCCAGCTCGACCGAACCATCGAGGCAATTGCGCACCCAGCCCTGTACGCCTAGCCGACGCGCCTGAGTCACCGTAAAATAGCGGAATCCCACGCCTTGTACCAGTCCGGTGACCACTATATGTTTGCGAATCCTATCTGCCGATTGCTTCATGATGCTCAGTTCCTAGTCCATCGTCCGCAGCATTGGGTAGAGGCCCAGAAACCGCCGGTAAGCGTTGGCATATGTGCGTGCGGTGTCGGGATTCGGCTGATATACAGTGCGTTCGCATACTGATTGCAGCAGGCCCGGTACATTGAATACTAATGATGCCATTGCCACGGCTGGCAGAATATCGGCGTTGGCGAATACTTCGATGGAATGTTCCAACACATCGGCCAGAATCTGGCACCAGGCCGCCTCTCGTGCACCACCACCAATCAGGGATATTGCCGTCGGTTCGGCATCAAAGCTTTCCATACCTTGACGGATGGAGAAGGCCACACCTTCAAGCGCGGCACGCATCATGTCTGCCTTGGTGGTGTCCGGATCAAGTCCCACATAGGCACCGCGTATATTCGGGTTCATGACGGGGAAACGCTCCCCCACCAGATATGGCAGGCACAGCACGCCATTGGAACCGGGTTCTGATGCTTCAATAAGTCGATGCGCTTCTGCGTAATTGCCATCGGTGAATACACTGGTCACCCATTTGTGAACGTCGCCGGCATTGAGGAATGGCACGGCATTCACGAATCCTTCCTTCACACCGAATGCCAGATTGGCGGCACCTGGCTTGTCGGTGAACGGCTTGGGCGAAACGGTAGCGATCCAGCCCGAGGTACCGATATTGATGTTGTATTGGCCGAGGTGACTGACACCACTGGCTAGTGTGGTGGCCCCTGCGTCTCCAATACCCGCGTATACCGCAGTTCCGGCGGAGAAACCGGTGCGTTGTGCAGCTTGCTCCGTTACGGCTCCAATGTGGTCCTGCGGATTGTGCAGTTGCGGCAGTATGGCCATATCGATACCTGCGGTCTCGCACAATTCGGTATCCCATTCGCCGTTACGGATATTCATGGCACCAGCGGTTGAGCACGCTGCCACATCGCCTACGCATTCACCGGTTAATTGGACAATCAAGTAATCCTTGGAACTGATCAGCACATGGCGAATGCGCGCATACGTTTCCGGCTCATGCTCGCGCAGCCACATCAGCTTCGGCACAGGCAGACAGCCCTCCAAACGATTGCCCACGGCTTCGAGGAAACGCGCCGTACCGCCCGGATACGCAGTGCCGAGCTGTTCGGCTTCGGCCTCGGCTCGGCCGTCCGAATACAGGATCGCGTTGCGCACAGGTTCGAGCCCGGCACCCAATGCGATGACATCCTGCATCTGCCCACTGCAGATGATGCCGGCGATCTGATTGGGAGCAAAGTCCGCTTCTTGTTTCACGGCGGCGCGCAGCAGGTCCTGGGATACGTCGCAGAACGCCCGCCACCATTCCCTCGGGTCCTGTTCACGATGGTCCCCGTCGATGATCAGCGTCAAATCACGGCTCGCGCTGGCCACGATACGCCCGTCCCGCGCGACCAACGCACCCTTGAGCGCCGTGGTTCCCGAATCGAATGCCGCCGCGTACTGCACGCCGCCACCTTGACAATCGCCGTTGCCTTGACGAGCGTCACCGCTCTGTGTCATGTGTTTCCCCTCCTCGACATGTCCGCAGGTCTTCGATGCGCCGCCGAATGATCCGCTTCCCATCGTAGCCGCCTGTTGTTGCTGTTCACCCGGTAATTGTCCGGTTCTCAATGACGTAACGAGCAAACGCCGGCGCAGATTCGTGAAGTGTTCCATACCTACTTCCTCGAATGGGGATGCATCGGCTTATAGACCGCCTAGAACATAGCACGCATGTGCGGGAGCCGTACACATCATGGAAGGTGGCTGACTCCCGCAGAAGAATGCCAATAGCATGCCTGCTCACGGCGTGTCAGTAGACGGAGCAATGAAGACAAAAGAAACAAAAGAGTGACTTCTGTTGTTTTTGTAGGTTGGGTATGTGGTGGCCGTTTCGCTTCGCTGAGAGCGTACCTAGTATGGTACAGATGTTCGTCGTGTGCCACGACGCTGCAATATCGCCTGTGCATTTATCACCAAGAGGGCGACGCTCCACTAACATGACCGTTGCTCCCTTTATATACCACCGGATTCTTCAGTGATAACGTTGCACAAGGGTATTAGACCGGTACGAGGAGCAACAAGGTCGACCCAATATGACGGTGCCGCAACCTATTCATCGCATAGCTGACCAGCATCGACGTGCGCCGGCGTGCTCCCCCCGTTCCGCGGTTTTCTTCATAGAATAGGGTTGAAACAGTACCGATAGGGAAAGTGAGGCATGATGGCGATACAATCGACGATTACCCTTAACAACGGCAGCGTTATTCCTCAGGTCGGTCTTGGTGTCTTCCAGACTCCGGACGGCGAGACCACGGTGAATGCGGTGCAGACCGCATTGGAGACCGGCTACCGCCATATCGACACCGCGATGATCTACCGCAATGAGACTTCGGTGGGCGAAGGCATTCGCCGTGCCGGTGTGCCTCGCGATGACTTTTTCCTGACCACCAAGCTGTGGAATGACGATATCCGCGCGCATCGTGGTCTGGACGCCTTCCAGGAGAGCCTGGATCGTCTGGGACTGGATTACGTCGACCTGTATCTCATTCATTGGCCGGCTGACGGTTGGCAGCAGGCGTGGGATGACCTGCAGGAGATCTACGCTTCCGGTCGCGCGAAGGCCATCGGCGTCAGCAACTTCCAGCAGCACCACATCGAAGAGCTGCTGAACAACAGTGACGTGGTGCCTGCCGTGGATCAGATCGAATCCTCTCCTCAGTTCACCAATCAGGAGCTCATCGACTTCCTGACCACCAAGGGCATCCATACCGAAGCTTGGAGCCCACTGGGCGGCACCGGCGGCAACCTGCTGGGCAATCCCGTATTGGCCGAAATTGGTGCCAAGTATGGCAAGTCCGCAGCTCAGGTGGTGATTCGCTGGCATATTCAGCGTGGCGTAGTGGTACTGCCGAAGTCCACCCATGCCGAACGTATCAAGCAGAACTTCGATGTCTTCGACTTCAACCTGTCCCCCGAAGACATGGATGCCATCACCTCGCTCAACACCGGCCACCGCAACGGTGCCGACCCCGACGACTTCGACTTCTAATCGACGCGGCAATCGTGAGTCGGTCTGCGGCGTATAACGGCATGCCGCAGATCGACTCCAAAACGGCGGTTTTCAGCGAAAAGACAAGACGGTAGACTCGTCAGGGCGTTCCACCTGCTGTTCTAGCGTTCACTCCCCCTCTCGTTCTTCGTCACCGTCATCGTCGGACTGCTCATCGCCACCGAACACGGTTTCGAAAACGTCCTTGAACTCACCGAACACGGTTTCGTCACCGTAGACAGGAACATCCCTGCCATCGCCATCCTTCACGCCGCCTGCCACGGCATCCGACGACGCGACCACTTCCACAGGCTCCGGATCGGAGATGTGCAGGTATCCGCCGTCCGCCTTCAGCTGGGCGCGGTTGACCTCCTCCCATGCGTTCTCCCAGTTGAACAGTTCCTCGGCGTAACCCGGATACGGCTCCTTGTTGCGGGTCTCCCATGCGATGATCTGCTTCGGGGTGACCGGCTGGGAGGGGTGGAACTCCTCGGTAAGCCCCTCAGGAATCGGGACGGTGTAGTCGCTGATGTCGTCGTCGCGGTCTCGCGGGTCAGTGAACACGACTTTGGACTTAATGACCTTACCCATGGCAATCTCCTTTACTCGTTCGGCCAACCACCCTGTGCGGTTGGCTCATTGCCTGACACCCCTATCAACCGGACAAAACCCCAAAAACCGAGACACGCCTCAAATTCCAACGAAAAGAGCAGTTGTCAGATTGGTATAGACGTCAGCAAATACCGATGCAATGACAGAAAGGGCATACAGGAGGTGCATATGAATCGTCAATGTCGCAGATGGCGTATGCCCCCTAGCGCAGCACTGAATAGTGCGGCAGATGATGCGGCACGAGAGTCAATCTATAAGCAAGAACGCAGTCTTATCTATGTCTCGCTTACACGAGCCCGTAAGGTAGTTCTGCTGTTGGGACACTGACAAGAAACACCATGATTGGGGCTCTATCTGATTGATCGTGATCAGATAGAGCCCCAATCAATTCATCCTGCGATATATCGATCAGCTCACATCAATCAATCGATGACCTGCCAAACCTATCAGCCAGCGTTCGGTGACTCGGTACCCCGAGTAGCGCTGTTCTAAGGCTCGCGCGTAAAGATCCTGCTGAGCTCGGTAATCGTCGGCAAGACGTCTCTGCCAAGCGTCAAGAGATTCCCCGCTCTGCACCCGATCGGTTTTGTAATCGAACAATATGATGGATTGCGTTGCATCATCGACGACAAAGCCATCGATGACACCACGCACTACGATCTCCTCGTTTTCCCTGGAGGACAGCGAAGACGCCATATCCGGAGCCGCAGAACCATCAGCATTCGCGTTGCCGCTATTGAATACCGCCAATTCCTGCGCTCCAATCAGCATGGCGAAAGGCTCTTCCCTGTGCAGATCGGCTGGGTTTGAACGGATTCGGGCAGTAAGCCTTCTCAGAGCATCCGCACTCACAGTTGCACTTTCGTCGGAAACCTGTGCACTATCAATCCGCCCGCCTGAGACAAACCACAGCAGATTCGCCATCATCGTCTCGCTACGCAGAGTTTCGGCCACGGCCGGTGCAATCAGATGCGTGCGCAGCAATTGATTGATAGCCGATTCAATACCAGCACGACAGGATCCGGCATTATCCGAACACTCCCAGTTGAAGATTTCCAACACGTTATGCGCACCGGTGCCCACCTCAGCGGGAGAAGCCTCGTGCCTGGCAGATTCAGTCACCATGAAGTCGGGCAAGGCAAAGTCCATGCGGCGCCAGTCATCTTTGGCATCCACAATCACGTTTTCCGTTGCGTCATCCTCAACATCACTGTCTTCGCCATCCGTAGTCTGTTGGACACTCTTGGCCATCCAATAGCGAGCGCCGGAAGCATTGACAGCAGCTGGCACACGCAGCAAACCGTCTCCATCCACTGCAGGGCGTTGAGCCTCAACATTCATGCGCTTCTTGGTGTATGAATACCCTGGCGTTTCCGCACTCATCTCGGTCTGATATTCAGGATCGTCCGCGTGAATGGAAATCGTAATGCGCATGCCTGGCCGTGCGGTCTGCGGGTCGGCATCATCAGGATTTTGAGGAACCACAATGGCTCGAGGCTCACCGTCGATACGAATATCTTGCCAATCATGCGGAATCTGCGTGGAAACACCCGGCTCTGCCGATTGCTGCCATGCAAGCAGGCCCCCGAGAATCCACGACAAATACCGAGAAGACGAAACCAACGATTGCACCGACAACGCCTTGCGCGGCCCGCAAACGGTATCCACTTCTCGTATGGAAACGTCACCGATGGCCTTTTGCATATCCAGCGAATTGGGTTTATCTTTGGATTCCTTGGCATTCGCCACGATGATGAGCTTCTCCTTAGGCCTGGTCAACGCCACGTAGAGCAGACGCAGCTCTTCCTCCACGCTATTACGCTTCAACTCCTCCATCACATCATCGCGTTGGAAAGTGCCCAATTTGTATTCATGACGCGCGGAAACTACATTCATGCCAGCTATGCCATATCGCGCACCCGGCTTTTCCACCACGGGAACAGCTGTGTTCTTCACGTTATTCAGCAAATCACCCGAAGCGTTCATCACGATTACCACCGGCCATTGCAAACCCTTGGCCTTGTGAATGGTCATGATATGCACAGCGTTCTTGGTAGGAACCGTTGAAGCCTCCTCCCCCGCCTTGGCATCCGTTGCCCAAGATTCCACGGCATCGAGAAACGCACGAAGATTACGACCATGTGTGGATTCATAGGTTCTGGCCTTGGCACAAAGCGACTCCAAATTGGCTTTGCGCTGCGCGCCTTCCGGCAGCAAACCCGCATAATCGTACAAATCCGTCACCGCATACAGATGCCATAAGAGTTCATCCAGCGGATGGCCGGAAGCAAAGTCACGCATATCATTCAGAAGATTCAAGAACGCTCGACACTTGTCAGTCAATTCCTGGGTGCGCCATTTATGCGCCAAATCGGTCGCAGTATCTTCGGGGTTGGCATCATTCGTGTCATCTGCATTGTCTGTATCAGACTGCACGTCAGCTGTTGCATGCCATTGATTCTCGAATTCACTGGCCACCCAGATTTGCCCGTACAATCCACCCTTCGTCTGCATACGCAACCGCGCCAGATCATCATCAGTAAAGCCAAGCGAACGCAGCACAGTGACCAGTGGAATATCCTGACGCGCATTGGCAATGACTCTTAACCAGTTGAGCGCCAAGGCAATCTCCGGTTTCTTGTAAAAGTCGCCTACCCCCTTCACTTCCACCGGGATGTTGGCAGCTTGCAACCGATCCGCAAGATCTCCAAAATAGGTGGCGCCACGCGAAAGAATCGCAATGTCACCATACGAATAGCCCTCCCGAGCAATCAATGACCGTACACGGCGCACAATCATGTCCACTTGCAGCTGACTTTGCACGCAACGCAAATTGCCTTGGGGTTTTTGGGGTTCCGGCTTGTTGCCGACGGGGCTGTCACCGACATCTTCCCGTTCACCTTCCAAACACAGCAGCAGTTCCACGGCATCGCTCCGGAACGACGCATCCGGCTCAGCTACATCACTGTGGGCATCAGCCCGCATGCGCAAACGTTCGGCACGATAATCCACCTTGCCCATGTCGCGAGTCATCAACCCATCAAACACTGCATTCACAAACGTGATGATCTCCGGCGTCGAGCGATAGTTCACCCATAATTGGCTGGTATGCTCCGGCGGAACCTGATCGCAAATCTCCTTGAAAGCCTCCGGAGAAGCGTCACGGAAACCGTAGATGCTTTGTTTGACATCGCCCACCATAGTGAGCTTATCCGCTTCACTACTGACGTATTGCACGAATGCGTTCTGCAACGCATTATCATCCTGACTCTCATCCACATAGATGCAACGCCACTGATCGTGGATGCGCTGTGCCGCTTCCGGCTCTTGCAATATGGAAAGAGCCCATTCCGCCACGTCGCTGAAATCAGCCAATCGCATGCATCTTTTCTCAGCACGGTATGCATCATCCAAAAGATGAATGAAACAAACCAGCGTATCCAAACGATGCTTCATCCGCTCATACAACAGGTTGGTGTCTTCCAGCGAGAAAGCGAACATCGACAGTATCTTCTTCAGAGGTTGTTGAATATCGCTTACCGACTGTGCGAGTTCCCTCACACCTTCACAGTTGGTTTTGACTTTGCCTTTGAAAACGTCTTTTAATACGTTTGATCCCTGCGTGCAATTTGTAGTAACTGCATGGTACAGACCATTATCAGGATGTTCCTGCTCGTCGCGGAAAAGCGCATACAGCTCATTCCATGTACTGTTGCGCATCAATTCCGGCAGGGTATCCAGCTGAGAAAGCGACCGCAAATAGTGGCTGTCCTCCGGGAAATTGGTTTCCGGGTATTGTGAAGCGTACGTTTTCTCGATATATTCAATCCGCTCCAGCAGCACCGGATACACACTGGTGAACTCGGTAATACACGCGTCAATGCGTCGGTCAAGAGCGTCGCTCACCCCATATACAGGCTTATCAGCGGCGAACTTCATATCATACGGTTCACTCACATTACGCAGCCATGCGAGGCCATCCGGTTTGGTTAACGCCGTGCCGTACAGGCTGAACATCAAGCTGCGCAAATCTTTGTCTTTTCGGGCACCGCCAAAGCTTTCCAGGAGGTCCATGAAATCGACATGATGGCTATCGTTTTCGCTGTACCACTGTTCAAACAGACTATCCGCAACCTGCCGTTGCAAATCATGGCGCATCGCTTCGTCAGAAAGAATCTGCTGCCCTGGCTCCACTTGAGGCAGAAGCTCAGAATTGCGATCAACAATATATTTCGCAAGTGCATCGATGGTACTGATATGCGCAGCAGGCAAATCAGCGAGCGCTTGCGTGAACACCCTGCACGCCAATGGACAGTCGATGAGTATTGCCTGTGCCAAGGCCCCATCATCGCCGCCGATTTCATACCTATCATCGTGTTTGATGAGATGCCGCGGGTCGCAATGCTCATTAGCCGCAGCAAAATCGATGGCAAAACGAAGATTGGACTCTAGCCGCCTACGCATTTCCGCCGCTGCCGCTTCGGTGAACGTGATCACCAAAGAAGCGCGAATCGACTGTGGGCTAACGGCGCTGCGATTGCGCTCCAACAAATCAAGCAGCACGTCCTGTAACAACTGGGTGGTCTTGCCAGTACCAGCGGAAGCATTGATCACATACGTATTCTTATTCATGGCAACTATCCCCCTTACTTCTTCTGAACCATCGTCATGGCGGTATGAATGAGTGCATCTTTTGCAACCGGATCTTCGTAGTGGAAGGCTTCACCGTTCAACATATCCAAGGCAATCACATCCGTATACGAGCTGCGGACCAAGCCATCATCCGCCTTTGGATCCAAGGTTTTATAAGGCTGCACCGGCAAGTTCCCGGCCATGATGTTCTCGCAGGCTTCTTGGATCTTCAACTGCACGAAATCACAGATAGCGTTGAACTCGTCATCTTGTATCTGAGCCCAAACGCCAGGAGCGCTTGTTATCCAAGGATTCACGATGGTTGCACCACTGCCTAATCCCATGTTCCAGGCTGAGACCCATGAGTCATCTTGGAACAATGCCGTCACACCGTCGCTCAGAGGACCCTTCGTTCGCGTTGCAATCCAATCCGGGAATGCCACTGGTCTGACGGTGTCGTTTTTACGCCGAATCGGCACAAAGAACAAACCAATAAGCGGTACATCCGTATTACGCTGCGCCGCTCGGGCATAGGTAAACAGCTGGAGCTCACGACCGTAGTGGATGGCGGAACCCTTATCCACATCCGGACTTTTCTCTGATGGCTTTGAGCCGAACAACTGCTTGGCCGAGGATTTGTAATCCAACACCAGCAGCCCTTCAGTGCTCGTCTCACCGTCTGAAGCAATAACCTTATCGATACGATCAACCTTGCCATTAACATGCAGCGGGAGGGACACCATCTGCCCGTTTACTAACCCATTGAGGTATCCATCAGCTAACGCTTCCCATTTGCTGGGCTTGTTGTTGATAGTTCCGAACTGTCGCTCAGTGTGCAAAGGGACGATACGATTTGCGGATATGACACTCCGCTTGTTCTTCTTGTCATTCTTACCTTCCTCATCCTTGGACTGTTCCTGCCGCAGTTTGCCTTCGGCACACCAAGCAGTGCGAATACCATCCATGTATGCAGCCATGTTGAGCAGCGTGTAAGTGAGCTGTTGATGCACCATACGCATTCGTTCACTGGAGCCCAATACAGACATGCGAGGATCTTCTTCCAACACGCTCCACTGGTCATCTGGCGAGGCATCGCTTCGGTCAAGGCGAGCATAATCGCGTATATAGGCCTGCATCTGATGCAGCTCGGGTGACTCTCCAGGATGCTCGGTGACCCATCGGCCAACGGCATGTTCGAGTACCGCATGGTAGAAATTGCCCTCCAGCATGGAATCCAATTGGTATGGACGCAGAGGCTTGATTTTCAGTCCGTACTCGAGGAAGTAATCGTACGGATTACAGTAATACTTTTCGATAGACGATACCGAGGCGTCGAATACCCTGGAATCAGACACAGTACCATCTGCATCTGCAGTTGTTTTTGCAGTCGTATTTGCATCGTTGTCGGAGTCGTTCCTCTGACTCTTAGTGAACAACAGCGTGGCCAACTCTCGATCGAGAGGTTTCGTCTGGTCTGGCAATGGAATCAAACGTTCTTCGATATCGTGTCCCCATTCACAGGCCTTATGTCCCTCCTGAGAATCAGCTGCGCGAGGAGCGACAGTGTTCACGTAGGAGGAAGGCTGTTGTGCCGCACCATCCAAGGTTTTCGGCCATGTCATAATCAGCGCATCGCTGGCATGCGTGGTCAACATATTGAAAGCCAATGGTTCTCGGCGGGCTTTAGCATCCAAAGTGGAACGCAGAATCGACCAGGCTTCCACCCTTTTGCCGCGCGCAGCCAATACGTCTGCAAGCAGGTAACGTTCACTCTCATCCAACAAGCCGCTTTCATGTGGAATTGCCGGCAATTGCGATTCGCTCGCGCCAAGTACGTATACAAGTCGGTACTGCCGCATTGGGGTAGGGAATGTCACCACATCCACTGCGTTCAATGCCTTCGGACGAGTGCCTAATGGTTCGGCTCTCAGCAACGATTCGAGGTTGTCTTTGAATGTGGGCGCAAACACAGCGAATGGTTCATCGCCGAATTGCTGGACCATCTCATTCAATGCGCCCATGATGGTATCCCACACTTGGCGAGTGCGGTTGATACGGTACTCGTTCCTCTTGCCGGACTCCACCCCCGTGTTCCAAACGGCTTTGTTCACTTTCATGTCGATAAGGAACTGCACCAAAGAGCGAATCCGCTCTCGTACCGTCACATCGTTGACGCCATCATCAATGCCATCGCCCGGATAGTCAGCACAAGCTCTAAGCCCATACTGATGCTCAGCCTGATTAATGCATATGCTGATGGCGTGGGCCGCCTGCCATTCAGAAGCAGGATTCGTTGCGCCATCTTCAGCGAGCTGCCACAGCATGGAGGGATTCTGAGTAGCCAGTAAATTCTCCAGCTTGTCCAATGTAGATGAGGAAATTGGTCTGCGCTTCATCGCGCCAGTTGCATAATCCCTATAGTCAATGGTGACTCCGCGCATCAGCCCGCTACGGAACACGCGCAGAATAGCGGCCGGTTCACGACGATACAGCGCCGGATCCAACAGTCCGAGCACAACATCCGCCAATGGATCATCGCTCATCATGGCCGCAGGCGTAGTGTTCACCGGCACAGACCTATAGGAGAATTCCGTATCCAGCAACGCACGATATGGGCTCATGTCTCGGGCAGCAACCAGCACATCACCAAACGAGAGTTTCCCGCGAGAATCCTTAATCCGCCGTGCAATATCCGATGCCACGAATCGAATCTCCTCAGCTGGATTATCAATCGGCTTTGCCATAACCGGAATGTCAGTCACAGGCCGCACAGGTGCAAGGGCATGAACGGCATCGTTTGAAGAGCCTGTGAGCAGGCTCAGCAAATCACCGTACGGAACCTCAGCCATATCTGAATCGCAAACGAGTTGCGAATACCGTTCAACCCATTGCAAAGCGAGCGCCTCTGAGGGCGCAATGTTCTCGAAACCAAACAGTCCAAATCGATATGCCGAACCATGAACAGCCAACCATGATTTCATTACCGGGGCAATCTCACCCGGTAACGCGTAATTATCCGCATATTCATGTTCCACCAGTTCCAGTAACGAATGCAAGGCCTGGAACCGGCTTGCATTCGAGCTTGCGAGGCTTCCCGTGTTCTTCTGAGCCGCAGCATGAAGATCATCCGAACTGACACCGGATTTACGTAATTCCTCAACCTGCGCAGCGAACTGATTCACGGAACCGAAAGTTCGCCCAGCCTCACGAAACAGATCTGGTCTTTTGCTCATCTCCTGCGCAAGCAGGACTCGCATGAGGAAAGGCGAAAGTGTGGGACGCATGAATACGGCATCATCATGATTGCCGATAACCGAACGCACAAAACTAATGAAAGAATGGACGCTTACGTCCACTTCACGCTGCTGGGATAGTTCATGGCTACGCATGATACGCAACGCCTCACGCTCCGCATAAGAACGCAGACGAGCTGGAGTAAGCACCACAATGTGCTGGCAGCTTGGAGAAGCAGTATTGTCAGACAACATGCGTTCCAGCAGTGATTTCAATGTGCCACTCATCGGGCTCCCCCTTCATTGGAAGATGTCATATTCTGTACATTACCTCGGGACACTTGCCATATCATGAAGCACCACTCAAACATCGGGCAGTTTCCTTCCATTCTTCACCATGTGTATTCGCGACCGCCTTATCGGCCGCCTGATTCCATGAACCTGACAAGTTGTTCACCGAGAGAGACATAGACAGCGGCACGCCTCACATTCCAATGTTTTCGGGAAGTCGAAAACCGCATCTCACACCGCGTCTCACACCGACTTCCCGAAAACATGGACCGAGGCTCTCGATCGTTCATCCCGCTGCGTATCAGTCCGTACCGTGACCGGCGTAGATCACATCGGCGAAGGCGGTCCGCGTACTGTCTGAGTCCGTGAATATGCAGCTGTCGTTGATGTCACACTTCGCCTGAAGCCCCTTCACCTCATACTGCCGAGACACAAAGCGTGCGCATTGGATCGGGGTGCCGGCGCCAGAGACGTATTGGCAAGACCATTCGCCATCGCTTTCGCCGCCATCCTTGAATTCAGCCACGTCACCGGTAACCTGCGCATCGAACGTGATATTGAAATACCCGTTGGAGTCCGGCTTGGAAGCGTAATTCGTTATGGTGGAATTCACTTCCGAAACATCGTATCGGCAGGCTTTGGATATGCTTTTGCCGACGACCAGAGCATACTCCTTCCCGTTCAGATACAGTTTCTCCAGTGTCTGGCACATGTCTAGCCTAGCGATTTCATCCGCCAGCTCCTGCTGAATGCCCTGATCCGTCGTAATGGCATCCGTGGCGTTCAATGCATTCAGATGATCATTCGAGGACAGGCCGATGCCGATGGATCTGCCGTAATCAGTGTCTGCGGTAATCGTTTCCTTCCATGCACCCTGATACCACGAGCCCGTGCTCTTCACCTCATAGACGCCGGGAACCATGACATATTTCGTACCGGTTCCAGCATTTGCGCCTTCCACGGTAGCGTCCGCGGCAGTGACCATACGGAACAGCACCGGGTCCACTGCCTTCCACCGGTTCCCCTCCTCCTGGCGCATGACCAGTTCCGTGTTCTGCTTCTTGCCGTCCACCACATAGGAGACGGCAATGGAGCGCACGCGGTCGCCTGTCTTCTTCGAGTCGCCAACCACGATCTGCTCAATCGGTTTGGACGGTTTGACGCTCAGATAGGTTACCTTCCCAATGGCCTGTCGCGTCATCACCGACTGTTCGGCGACTGCCTTGGCATCTCCTGCAACGACCGACTCCATCAGCCTCTGAGCCGCGGAGCTGGCACCATCCATGCTGCAGGCAGTCAAGGGAGCCACCATTGCGCAAGCGAGGGCAGCCGCCATTACGGTCTTCCCCATCGTTCCCAAACGTGTCATCATCTCGTTACCTTCCTTACACCCATTCCGGGCAGTCAATGTGATTCGCTTCCTGCGAACCGTTCACCTCCTAGAACCGGACAACACACCACTGCGTCACGACACGCCTCAAATTCCAACGTTCTCGATGATTTGAACACCATTGTCCGGTTGTATCTGGTGTCAGCGCATGGCGATGGATTCCACCATCAATCAACGCTGACGGCTCCGGCGTTGCAGAGGCGGCACACCATGAGCCGAACAACCCGCCTCGAGAGATCAGGAGAATATCATGAAGCACACGAGCAAAGCCGCTGTCGCAACGATCATCACCGCCGGTACCATAGTCGCACCGCAGATGGCGATGGCGGACGAAACCGTCTCCACTCCTCAGGACCAGATCGCTTCGGCCGCACAGGCCGTGTCCGAAGCACAGCAGGCAGTGTCCGAGGCACAGCAGATTGCCGGCGTCCCGCAGGCGCAGCAGAAGGCCGACGAAGCGGCCTCCGCGTTGAACCAGGCACAGACCGCGCTGAATAATGCGCAGTCCACCAAGCAGAACACCATGCAGCAGCTCGATCAGGCGCAGCAGAACAACACCGCAGCCCAGCAACAGCTTGCCGACGCCAATGCCGCACAGCAGCAGGCGCAGACCAATTACGACAAAGCCGTCGATCCCGCAACCCAGCAGGCAGCTCAACAGGCCGTCGATCAGGCACAGCAAGCCGTGACCGATGCCACTGACATGCTGAAGGAAGCCAACGATGCAGTACAAAGCGCCCAGCATGACGCCGATACAGCGTTGCAGAACCAGAAAGACGCCGAATCCAAGCAACAGCAGGCCCAGAAAGAAAGAGACGATGCGAAGAAGGATGTTGATGCCAAGCAGCAGGCCATCGACATGCCCGATTCCGTAAAGCG
>NZ_JFAN01000032.1:0-54930 GCF_006408855.1 Bifidobacterium sp. UTBIF-68
AAAAAATATGAGAACTATGCCTCAGCATTGGATTCCCTGAAACCTGCACCTTTACAGGACCTGAGCAACGACTTCATTCAAAGCGGAATCATCGACAAATTCGAACTTCAGTTTGAACTCGGCTGGAAGCTGCTCAAGGCATTGCTTGCATACGAAGGCGACCCGGTATCCGCATCAGGATCTCCTCGGGACGTCATCAAGACAGCGTACCAATACTATGATTTCATGGACGAGTCCCTCTGGCTTCGCATGCTACGGGATCGCAACGATTCCGCACACATCTATGATGAGGATCGAGCTCAACGACTCGTGCACACCATCATCGACAGCTACATTCCCGAATTCGAACGCGTGGACAGAGGACTAACCGAACGATATGGCACGATGCTCACAGAATAAAGCATCAGACGGCAGAGTTGCCACCTTATTGGCGCGCATAACGAAGGCGGGTGCATCTTAGGCTGCTATACGCCACCCAAGATGTACCCGCCTGAAGAACAGCAGAGTTGAAGCGCGGAATCAATCAGTCGTTGGGAATGACAACAACCTTGCCGTCCGCCACATCCTTGAGGTGCTTGCCGTAAGGGCTCTTGCCGTAGCGCTGGGCGGATTCGAGGAGCTCGTCCTTGCTGATCCAGCCGTTCTCGTAGGCGATCTCCTCCACAATGGCGATGGGCAGGCCCTGCGCGCGCTGCACGGTGCGGACGAACTCGCCGGCCTCGTACAAGGAGTCCATGGTGCCCGTGTCCAGCCAAGCGTAACCACGGCCCAGCGTGCGCACGTTGAGGGTGCCGTCTTCAAGGTACATCTTGTTGAGGTCGGTGATCTCCAGCTCGCCGCGCGCGGAGGGCTTGACCTGCTTGGCGAACTCGGTGACGCGCTCGTCATAGAAGTACAAACCGGTCACAGCGTAATGCGACTTCGGTTCCTTCGGCTTCTCCTCGATGCTCACGGCCTTCTTGTTCTCGTCGAACTCGACCACGCCGTAGCGCTCGGGATCATCGACGTAATAGCCGAAGACGCTTGCGCCTTCACCGTTCTCGGCCTTCTTCACGGCTGCGCGCAGCGTATTGCCGAGGCCGTTGCCGTAGAAGATGTTGTCGCCAAGCACCAGGGCGCAGGGTTCTCCAGCGATGAACTCCTCGCCGAGGATGAACGCCTGGGCAAGTCCGTCGGGGCTCGGCTGCACCTTGTAGCTGAAGTGCACGCCGTAGTGGGAGCCGTCGCCGAGCAGACGCTCGAAGTTCGGCAGGTCCTTCGGCGTGGAAATGATGAGGATGTCACGGATGCCCGCCAGCATGAGCACGCTCAGCGGGTAGTAAATCATCGGCTTGTCGTACACGGGAAGCAGCTGCTTCGACGTGACCGTGGTCAACGGATAGAGACGGGTGCCGGAGCCGCCAGCGAGAATGATGCCTTTCATGATGTCCCTTACTTCTTCTTTCGATACGTATCAACGAACAATACGGCGCTACTACTTCAGATCATATACTCCATATGCCGCATGGGTGTCCAGCAAACGGAATATCTCACATGCAAGACGCTGAGTATCCGCCTGTGCGGATGCACTACAACGCAGGATATAGTGTTCAGGGATGTTAGCGACGGCAATATCGCCCGCTGCTTTGGTCTGCGCGTAGAGGTCCACAGGAGCGATCACGTCATCATCCGTGTTCTGCCCGTATACGCTTTCCGAACTTACCTGCACCAGTGTGATGTGATGTTCTCCTGCTGCACGAGCAAGAAGCGCAGTCCCTTGAGCGTTGGTTCTCCAGGCGCGAGCGACATCGCCGGCATCTTTGCAATCATCAGAAGCCTGTTCTGCGACATTGATGATGGTGCCGTACAGGCTCCAATCGTACCTGTCATAGGCTGTCGGGTCGGAGAAGTCGAACTCGTCGATATCCGTATACTCGAAGCCCTCCAGATTATGCGCCTCCGCATACGCGCGGATAGCATGGCCCAGCTGGCCGTTGCAGCCGGTCACCAGGGTCCTCTTCGGACTCATGGGCTTGGCGTCCCTGAGCATCGGATGATGCAGGTCAGCCTCGCTGCGCTCCGACTCCTCCAACGGGATGGGCCACTGGATGTCCAGCTCCGGATCCGCGAGGTTCACGAACGTGTACGTCTTCTTCTGTTCCAGGCTCCAATGCGCGTTCACCAGATACGTGTACACGGTCCCATCCTGCAACGCCTGGAAGCTGTTGCCCACGCCACGAGGCACATAGATCGCCTTCGACGGGTCCAGACGGGTCGTATACACCTGGCCGAACGACTCCCCCGGCCTGAGGTCCACCCACGCGCCGAAGATCGAACCCGCCGCGATCGAGATGTACTTGTCCCACGGCTCCGCATGGATGCCACGCGTCACGCCCTTCGTCGCATTGAACGAGATGTTGTTCTGCACCGGACCGAAATCCGGCAGACCCAGCTTCAGCATCTTCGCACGCTGCCAGTTCTCCTTGAACCAGCCACGATTATCACCATGCACAGGCAGATCAAACACCAGCAGGCCAGGGATATTCGTCTCCGTGACCCGGAGATCCTTCTCAAACTCAAACGACATAATCACCAATTCCTTTCCTTACCAAAACATCATTTCAACACCCAAACCGCGAACACATTGCCGCGTCGGTCCGGATCGAGCCTTTTCACCGGTTCAAAACCAAAATCATGGAACAGACGGGCACTCCGCTCATTGCGAGTATCGACATAGGCCACGGATTTCGCCTGCACGCCATCCCTCGCCGATTGAGCACGCGCGCATCGTATCGCATCCGCCAACGCATCACGCCCCAGACCCCTACCTTGATATGACGAAGAGACCGCAATGATGGCGACCTCGAACACATCAACCGATTTCCGCGCGACTGCGCAATACGTGGCGATGAGACCCGCACCGGTGACGCCAACCGTATCCAGTTGTCCGAACTCAGATACAAGGCGCTATGACGAATCAGCCGCTGCACCAACAATTCCCAAGGATACGGGTGCAAAGACTCGCCCTTGACCCATCTGCCATCGATCTCACGGTTCGACGGAACCGGCACCGTGCAGGTGAACGACGGGAAACCACGCTCATCGCCCTTACGCACAAAGCGGAAGTCTACGAGCGGGTTTCCGTCCAGCATGGGGAATGCCTCCGAATCAGGCATACAACAAACGGACGGAATCCTCCAGTGATTCCGTTTCCACCGTCCGCAGGTAGTCCATCACATCCTGAGGAAGAGGCGCATCGCACATGCGAAGATAATCACCCTCAGGCGAATTCTCCTCGACCGCATACAAATCAGTCAACGATGCCATCCGTCCTCCTTTCGTCCTTCACAGTGTATCTCTCCACCCGGCTAACGACAAACACGGGAGGCAGTGTATTCCCGCCGCCCGCATCACCCCTGTCTCACTGTCCTCGTTGCTTGTATTTGGCTTCGGTGGCCGCCTTGGCGGGCTCCCACCAGGCGCGGTTGTCCGTATACCATTGGATGGTCCGCTCCAGGCCCTTCTGGAAGTCCGTATGCTTCGGCCTCCAGCCCAATTCGGTCCGCAGCTTGGTCGAGTCGATCGCGTACCGGCGGTCATGGCCCGGACGGTCCCTCACCCAGTCGAAATCATCCGGATCCCTGCCCATCACGGTCAGGATGTCACGCAATACGGTCAGGTTGTTCCTCTCCCCGTTCGCGCCGATCAGATACGTCTCGCCGATGCGCCCCTTGGTCAGGATCGTCCACACACCCGTGGAATGGTCGTCCGTATGGATCCAGTCACGCACGTTCAGGCCGTTGCCGTACAGTTTCGGCTTCAGCCCCTCCAGGATGTTCGTGATCTGACGCGGGATGAACTTCTCCACATGCTGGAACGGGCCGTAATTGTTGCTGCAGTTCGAGATCGTCGCGCGGATGCCGAACGTGCGATGCCAGGCGCGCACCAAGAGGTCCGACGACGCCTTCGTCGACGAATACGGGCTGGACGGATGGTACGGGGTCTCCTCCGTGAACTTCGCCGGATCATCCAAGGCCAGGTCCCCGTACACCTCGTCGGTGGAGACGTGATGGTAGCGCACACCGTACTTGCGGCACGCCTCCAGCAGACGGAACGTGCCCTCCACGTTCGTCTTCAAAAACGGCTCCGGGTTCGCGATCGAATTGTCGTTATGCGACTCCGCCGCGTAATGCACGATCGCGTCATGACCCGGAACCAGCCTATCCAACAGCTCCGCGTCGCAGATGTTCCCATGCACGAACTCCACCCGGTCGCCCAGGATCCCCCTGATGTTCTCCAGATTGCCCGCATACGTCAACGCATCCAACACGGTCACATGCACGTCCGGATGATTCTCGTACACGTAATGCACGAAATTCGAACCGATGAACCCACAACCACCAGTCACAATAATATTCTTCGGAACAAAAACTTCATCAACCATACAAGCTACACTACCAAAACGTCTCGATAGCATCGACATATAACGAAAGCAAACAAAGTCATATTACAACATGCAACCAATAATAGTATTAATGAGTAAACTGACAAACTATTTACCGCCAATAGACTTTGTCTGCATATAATCAACGTGTTAAAGAGAACCGTATCGGTCGGATTGCAGAACTGGAAACAATCAATGTCGAATAAAACTTAATACAGTATGAAAGAAAATGAAAAAACACTAATAAATAGACTTATAAAACATAATCAATCATCATCCATCTAATTATATATTATTATGGCCGCATAGGCTCAATAGCCAAACATCATTGCTTAATAAAAAGGATATGCTTGGATTAATAAAACTCATTGATCACAATCAATATATATCCAAAGCGGTTAAGTAAAGACGATTTTCCATTACCAATTTATGCAACAATGAAAAACCAAGTCCTTTTCTGCTTTCGTAGTGTCTGAACAATTTATAGATATCAGACACTAAGTTACGTTTTAATTTATTTTTATCAGAGGGATAGTAAAAAACTAATATCACATTGGAATCAATCAAATGATTATGGTCAAATATATTCTCAAAATATGAATAATCTGGATCACTCAAGGAATGACCATATACTTTTATATAATCATAATTATTATGAAAAATAGAAGAAAAATTTGAACCATCGAAATATCTGGTAAGAAGCCTCATGGTCTTTGTAAATTGGCATATACTATAATCAGATGAAGAAATATCAGCGATGTCAAAGCCAAAGATTATGTTATCATCTTCAAGTTTGCCATGTATATTTACCAGACTATTGAGTGGATATTTTGAGCCATTTTGCTCAAAATGCAGAGGTCTCGTGTAATTAAATGACAATACATCTGTTTCAACAGGATAGTCAACCGAACACCATGGCCGCTGACGAGCGAGCATATCGTATAAATTTGACGCATTATCCTTATATGCAAGTCCTTCAGCAATTCCTTTAAGATAATCCTTGAAATCCGCCTCCAATCGCCTTAAGTGTTCAAAAAGAAAACCACGGAACTCTGAGATTGAGATATTACGGTACATTTGTATATAATATCGTTCTTCAATATTTGGCTTCACTAAAGGCATCATTTTTCCAAATGTCAATTTGGCTATTTGAATCAAGATTCCGATTTGCTTGTCATCGGTGACCCAGCGCTGAATCGTATATTCGACGTCCACCCAATTATTATTTTCCAACTCTATTGAGAATACTATGTCCCACAAGAAAGGTACTATTGCTGAATTATTCACCGCATTTTGCGCTCTATTAGCATCGATTGACAGTTTACTATGATTCTGCGAATACCTAACCCACGGATAATCTCCTCTCTCTTTTGTTCTGAAATCTAAATAATCAACAAACTTCGATTTAAGACCGCATTGCAGGTCAAATCCATTACCTATTATTATCAATTGTTTTTGCTTATCAAACATGTTCTTTTTCTAAAAAATAACATAATATTTAAGTCAAACCAATCAATGTTATCTATTAAACTACTCGATATAACAATTAACCCTGTATTATGCCTACTCCGAAACAATACGTTATCATGACTGAATCGCTGAGTGAGATGGGATGATTGTTCATCCCATCTCACAACAAGGGCTAAACAATCAGACTACCTCATACGATTACCAGCAATGCCATATATGAGACTGTATGTTACTCCTGTCTACGAATCCAATAGCTTCCGACTGACCCACACACCCGAATCAAAATCATATCTTTTGATCACACGCGCAGGATTCCCCACTGCAATAGAATATGGTGGAATCGACTTAGTTACCACTGAACCGGCACCGATTATAGCTTTTTCTCCGATTTCAACCCCCCCTACTATGATTACGTTATTCCCAATCCAAGCACCACGTCCAATACGGATTCCATCAGTCAATTCAAGTTGATTCATAACATATGAATCAGTGAGAGGAGACTTGCCATGATCGTAATCAATCATGACACAATCGGAAGCAAGCAATGCATCATCTTCAATAATGATGCGGGATGCACACTGTAGGGTTAGATTTCTCGTCACACGCACTCGTTCACAAATGCGAATTTCAGGCTCGTGATCGAATTTCTTTCCATGCGATGAATCCCAGCAGTACAGCCGACAATTATCACCTAAAACAGCCGTATTTGCACAATGAACATACTGGGGAAGACGCAGGTCAAGATTCTTACCTACCTGAATACCTGTCCTTTTGATAAAGTCAGAGCGCATTTTCCATACGCGCAGGGCATTCTTCGTTAGCCTCAAAAAAGACATAACCATTCCTTTTGTTATACTATATTTTTTGTATTTTGTCGCATATAAGCAAGATCGCTTATTATCCAACACCAAACATTAGTCCACTTGCGACTGCACACCATGATCATTATCATTACTGAAACACTGAAACAAATACATCCATACACCACCGAAAGTACCAACATGTCACAATAGGATTCCACGGGCAGCCAGAAGATATCCTGATGTGGAATGTTTATGGATCATCTCATCCATAAATAATGGTGTATTACTGCATACACAGGACGATTACAGAAAATGTTGTGAATTGCACTTCAAAAAAATAGCTCTCATTCTCATGTGGTTATCCCCTGCGCTGTAATGGCAATGATCCATCGAGTAGTTTCCCGTAGAACGTCTGACGACCCTTCACCGTGAGCGGGAAACTCTGTTTCCAGGTTAGCTTGAACAGGGATGTCTGCGACGTTAACGCCTTCCACTGATTGTCTTCGTACGCGTTACCCAATATTTTGTACAAGTCATCACATCGCGGATTATTCGGCTTGATAGCCAGAAACATGTCAGCGATCTCGACGCAATGACGTTGCGCCATGACGATCATGTAGTCGACCATCAGATAGTCCACCATGAAATCATTCGTCTTCCAATACTCGAGGAAAAAGTCGCGGATGGCCCGGAACATCCAACGATGATCCACATCGCATTGCAACGAATACCCTGCGAAATACCCTTGTGCGATGGAACAATGCAGATAATCTGGGCGCTTAATCGACCACACAGGCTCAGCGAACGTCATCTGTTCGAGCGGGCCGGTGCAGAAGAACGTGGAATCCAACCACAGACCACCGTGCTCCGCAAGCAGGGACAACCGCAACAGGTCGGAAAGATTCGTCCTAGTGATGATGCCGGCCTTTTGCTTCTCCTTCACCCACTGGGGGATGTGCACATAGCCTTCGTAGTTCTCATCAGTGATGATAATGACTTCACGATCGCCAGCATTACTTTTGATGGATTCCACGCACCGTTTAACAATCTCGGGAGCCTGATCGAGACCCTGCCACCAGCACATCCAAATCTTGTCTTCAAGAGCGGGGTCACTCTGCGGCATAGGCGCATGGAAGTCATATTCGTCGGCGAAGCGGCCATAGCGCTTCTCGAAGTACTTCATGAGGATCTCGTGCTTGCAAACCAGACGCTTGCGCACCTCCGGAGGCTCCTTGAACCCGTTGCGGTTCATCACCTGAATATCCACTTTGGCTATGAAGGTCTCCAACGCCTCCGGCCATGACGTCAGCCTTGCGATCTCCGCCGTAGATCGGCATTCCTCACTGATGCGATGCATTATTCGTTTGATGTTTGAATGACCTGCGACCATGTTGTGCTCTCCTCTTCTGTGTACAGAATACCGCCTATTCAGCGAATCGTACTAGGTGATTCGGTGATGGAGTTTATTTGCTGTTCTTAATGGAAGCGATAAAGGTAATCGTGGACTTCTAGGCACAATGACGAGGCTTATAAACCATTGCCATTCCACAAAGGAACCTTCACGCCCAAGAATACCAATGACGATTTCCAAAAACACATGGATGAAAAACGTACCAGCTGACATGCGAGTCGGAATTGCCTGCCGAAAAAGACGGCCGGTCATAAACGCGCTCAATGCTGTTTGCGGACGAACATGCCAGCATGTTCCATTTCTTCGAGGGAATGCTCGTAGCCGTTATCGCCCACCGTCTCCGTGCCTACCCACTTGCAGAACGCATTCAGCCCGTCATGCAGGCTGATGGACGGCTCGAATCCGAGCAGGGTGCGGGCCTTGGTGATGTCCGCCTTGTTGTGTGCGATATCGCCGATGCGGAAATCACCGGTGATGTTGATTTCACTGGAGCTTGCATAGGCGTCTTTCAGGATGTTCGCGATGTCAATCACCGAAGTGTTCACGCCACTGCCGAGATTGATGGTTTCCCCGTTGCTCTCCGGATGGGTGAGCGAGGCGGCCACGCCCGCGGCGACGTCCTTCACGTTGACGAAATCACGGCTCTCCAGCCCGTCTTCAAAGATGTTGATGGGCTGGTTGCGCAGCATCCTTGTAGAGAACACCGAGAGAATGCCCGTATAAGGATTGTCAAGGGATTGACCGACGCCGTACACGTTCTGGAAGCGGAACACTGTGTAATCAATGCCGAGTGCCGGACACATTGTGGCGAGCATCTGTTCCTGCGCCAACTTCGTAAACGCGTAGAGGGAACGCGGCTTGGCCGGAGTATCTTCGGTAGTGGCCACCAAAGTGAGTTTGGCACCGCAGGAATCGCAGTACAGGTTGAAGTCACCGGCGAGCATTCGCTCCCCTGTACGGGAGGATGGGTTCACGAATCCGCAGTTAGGGCAGCTGTATTTGCCTTCTCCGTAGACCGAGCGAGAGGAAGACAGCACTATTTTGCTTACAGTGCTGGCCTTGCCTTTCGTAGAGATGGCCTGCAACAGGTTCGAGGTGCCCATGATATTGACCTCGTTATACCGGTTTATTTCGTACATGGACTGTCCGGTACCAGTTTCAGCTGCCAAGTGAATGACATACTCGACACCGTCTATCGCATCCAGCATGGCATTCAAATCGCGCACATCGCCACGAATGAAACGGCACTTGCCTTGGATGGAACGATACAGATACGAGGATTCGGGCTCCCTGCCGTGAATCTGCTCAGACAGGGAGTCCAGCACCGTCACATCCCAATCGCCTTTGCTGTGAAGGCGATTGACGATGGCGGAGCCGATGAATCCTGCACCACCAGTAATAAGAATATTGTGATCCATATCAAACCTCAACTTATAAATTGACTTGAGACACTGGAGGAGAGACTAATCGCTGTATTTTCCATCAGATTAATACATTTATAATAGTTGTTATTCCAGATGATGAAGAACGAATGTCTTTTTCTTATCAGCACTCATCTTTTTTGTGTGCATAAAATCATCCATATGCTTTGCCTTGTAATCATCGATACTCTCGATTACTCGAGCCGGGACACCAACTGCAATGGAATTTGCAGGAATATCATGTGTGACAATAGCTCCACATCCAATTAAGCAATTATCGCCAATAGACACTCCCGGCATAATAATGGCGTTGAAGCCTATGTGAACATTGTTGCCGATATGGATTTTCCCAAATAGATCAACGTCGGATAGCTCAGGATACATGTGGCGAAGCACCCATACGCCTCCATCATGAGTTACGAACTTTACACCGGATGTGATTCTGACATTATCACCGATTTCAATCAGATACGGTTCACTACCGAAATCCCATCCATTCAAAATCTCGCCCCCCTTCCCCAGTTTCAATCCCATTTTCCGATAATGTTCCGCATTCTTCTCTGCACTGCGGAAATGAGTCATTAATTTCTCAAACATAACATATCCTTTTATATATTTAGATGGATTTTCTGATTCTCATATAGAAGAACAAGGATGCGACCATAAGAACAAATGCCGCAACGTATCTAGCAACAGTGAAACGATAAAGTGGAATTGCAATCGCCGAAAGAACAATCATTAACCACTGTATAGCGATAATAATCTTATCGTCATAAACAGTCTCTCGGGTTTTCGTGATGGTGAAATGCAATTTCCTTGATATTCGCATCTGAACATATGACAGGAAAACAAATGCAATCAACATGGAATAAGCAGCAGCTTGATAACCAAACAGAGGAATAAGAATGGCATTAAGGACAATATTGAGTACTGCACCACAAATTGAAGCTATCATAATATATGATGATTTCTTATGATACAGTAGAACATTGGAATACATATTTGAAATTGCATTCTGGAAAATCGCTGCTGAAATTGGCGGCATAATATAAATTGCAGCCATATATTCATCTGTAGCAATAATCTTAACCACCTCAGGAGCCAAAAAAGTTATCAACACACACATTGCAGCGTAAGAAAGCAACAAAAATGAAGAGAGGCTCCTAACTCTCTTCTTACCTTCAGAATCATCTATATTTCGGTATAGAAATGGAATGAATGAAGAGTTAATAGCCGACCACACAATTGCGGAAACCGTACTTACCGAGGATAGTGTGCCATAAATACCAACAGCGGAATTATCGACAAACCATCCAATCATCACACGACCAGAATTATTCAAAATCTGCGTGGCAAACTGGTTTGCAATCAAGGGCACACTCAGAGCAAGAGAAAACTTCCAATACCGCATAACAATAAACTTGCGGCCACGCACCATGATGTATATCCATAGCACAAGAGCAACAACATACAACACAGCATAGTTAGCAAACAATCGCCCCTCAGCAGTCCTCCCGCTCTCACGCATATACAGGACGGCAAGTACAGAAAGAGCAGATGCCAGTATCGCCGATCCAATAGTTACCAAAGTAGCGGCTTTATACTTATACTCATAACGTTGTCTTGCTAGCCAGAATTCTGTAGCAGGCAACAAGAGGAAACCTACCAGCATCAGTAAGATAAGCGACTTATCGAGGCCAAGGATACGGCTCCAAAAATCCGGAGCTACAGAATACACTGCAAAAAAAACAAGAGAGGAAAACGTCGTTAGTGTCAATACCGATGATTCATACCGGTCGCGTTCGTGTTCGTACTCCTTGAGCGCAACCATATATCCACCATAGGTTAACGAAAGGGTCGCTATAACAGTAAGTATCGCTTGCCACGAGTTATATAGATTGACAGTACCCATCTCTGAGGTCGACATGATACGAGTAAAGATAGGTACTGTAACAAACGCCAACCCCTTAGAGAACAAGGAAGCGAACGTATATGCAACAGCCGATTTCGCTCCTGCAGAGGGATGTATATTCCAAATATGTCGTTTACCATGTTTCGCCATTTTAGTTTTTTACCATCACTGTTGGAAACGATCAATCCATGAGCTGACGGAATAATAACGTTTTATCTGTTCATCATATAGATGAAAATCTGATTGCAAGAACATGGTCAACAATTCCTTATCTGGGTTCTGTAAATCAATAACTAATATGTTATTAGGATCATAGAAATCAGCTGACAACAATGCCGTATTGGTCGACACCAACTTTTTATTTAAAAAAATGGCTTCCATAACTCGCATGGAGAAACCATTCTGCCCTTGTTGAGTTATATCTAGAATCGCCTTGCTACGTGAAACCATATCCAGATAATCCATATAATTCACATAAGAGTGCTTTACAGTGAACGGCAAATTATCATGTTGAGCACTATTTTCAACGACAACAAACTCTGGAGTCATTCCTGCACCGGAAATTAGATTGTACAAAGCAAGCATATTTTCTTTACGGTCTTTGAGGAAGCCCAAAAATAAGATATCTGACGTCAGAGGATGAGATAATAGATGAAGATTTTCATCATACATAATTGTATTGAAATGGAACCCATATTGCTTACAGTTGCTATAGTCATACGAATAATACGAAAAACCATACTTCTCACATGATGCGAAATGATCCAAAACGACATGCTCATTGCGAACAATGTTCCATGAATACAAATAGCATCGCGCCGAAGAATTCTTATGCTTGCTGATATTACGCATTAAAGCGTTGTCAAGCCATGCCGCCATATCAAAAACTATGATCTTTGAAAACGATCGTAAATCTTTATACCAGTCCTCGTAGAATAATGAGCTGGCACTAAGATTCAGCTTTCTGAATGATTTCCATGCAATTTGCGATGCACCATGAACCAAACGGAACACGGGAGAAATCACAACATTAGGGAGCTCTAATTGATTAAAAAAATAGAAACTGCGATTGGGAACCAGTATCAGTGTTCTTTCCATTGCATTACCTCTCTATGGCAGAAGAACGTATCGGAACTATAATATTACGTAATCTGCGTGTCTGCGTGGTATGAGCGATTAGTTTCGATTTCTCATTCGAGGCATACACACTGAGGTAAATAGGGAAGAGCATAAGACCTGGATAAAAAAGATATGTTTCACTAATTGTCGAGTTAATAAACATGAATGCAAATACTGCAACGAGTATTTTCCTTGGTTCACGTTGAATCATCGGGTAGAAAATCATTATCATCATTGCTAACCAGAAAAGCACACCATACACAGCTGCATAAGTCGCTATACTCGCTGCAACAGCCGCTGGGTCAAGCGAATCTCGAATTACATAAAATTCATCAAAACCGATGCCAAACGGATCCATGGAAAGAGCCTTCAAACTGGCAATCACCGTAATCAAGCGATACTGCCCAGTGCTATCTGCAAGATCAATACCGCCACCGATATTGCCGCCAAACAGCTTGTGCAACACCTGAACGTAGAGCAAGCTCGACTCTCCACGCAACATATAATCAGAAAACAGCACAATTGCAAGAATGGCGACCAACATCACCAACCTCTGCTTTATCTTACTTGCCCCCAGAACGCTGTCACGTTTAAAGAAATACACCAGCAATATGACCATCATAGAAAGATAACCGGTTGTTGACTGGCATGTAACCAATGTCAATAACACTATGACAATCGCCGTACGATATTGCTTTTCACTGTCAAAGTGAAGTTTATCTTTCCAAAACAATAGGACAAACAAAGCCGCATTCAAAATTATCTGATACACACCTGGTTCAGTGTAGAAACCGCAGTTTCGTGTCGCATGTATCTCTAGATACGAATATAGCCACAGCCCCTTTCCATGCAAAACCGTAGCCCATTCACCGGTTCCCAGATTCTGGGTCCAGTATGATGTCGCTGGCCACACATTTACTAAAGAAGGATTAATGCAAAAAACAGACCAAAACAGCATGCTGACAACGCCAAAAAAACAAACAATTCGCACAAAGCGCGTAAGGAACATACACTTATCTATGCATATTGCGATATACACGACAACCAACATCGCTGTATTAGACAAAAGTGTCAGAGGTCCTACTCCTCCTGTTTTTGCACGGATGATAAGGGTTGCTAACACAAGAAGAATACAAAACAACAGTACATAAACATTTCGGTATTTTGCACTCAATAGCATAAGAAATACATATATGCCTACAACAGCACCATATACTAGAGTGGTATTCAGATAACGTGACATCGCGCTGCTACCGGGAATCAGCAACATCAAATATAACCAAATATATTGGATTATCTTATTCTTCTCTAACCGAATCATTACCACTCCTAAAGATCTAGACAATTTGTACACACGATGTGTCTGTGTACGTATTCAGACACATAATCTGAGTTCTGGCTTCAGTAATCAGCATTTTGAAAGAAGTCAGCCATTTTGCCATTTTAGTTATCTGCGGAGCATACTGTAAGTTCTCGTTTTATGTGTTGACGGTAATGTGTTGTAATCATGATCCTCAACCCTGTATCCGCCTCTGCCCCTCGTGTCACGTCATTTTCAGTCGTTGTTGCATAAATCAACTTTGCTGTTAAGGTATCCTGCTGTGGCATTTTCCCTGTATTTGACAATACAAGGATTGCCAAATACCACAGAATGACTCGGAACATCACAATTCACATAAGAGCCGGGGGCGATCAGCACATCATCACCTATAACAATTTTTCCCACTATTGATGCGTTGATACCAACCCATACATCATTACCAAGCGTCGGAGCGCCTTTTCTTCTACCCCGATTTTCCTGTCCAATGACGACCCCACGATGAATGTTGACATTCCGTCCAATAACAGCTGCAGGATTAATGGTAATACAATACGGGTGCCCAATATACAGCCCACCACCAATTGCTGTTTTGTAGCTCAACTCTATGTAGTTTTTTTGTCGATACCAACGGAACAGCAACCGATACACCAGTTGCAAGGGTTTGAAATGGCATTCCTGACAACGGCGAAACAGCCTCTGGAATCTCGGCATTTTCTCAACGGCATATCGTCGCTTATCTTGTTCTAGCAAAACACCCATTTCAATCCCTCATTTTCTGTAGAAATAGGTAATCAACATTCAGCATCAAGAATTCTGGTGATCTTCGAGGCGTCGCCCCATACTGCTTTGGAGTCATACGGTCGATCGGGAAAAGCACCATACTTCAGCTTGATGAAGAATCCGTTCTCGCTTATGAAGCGCTCTACCCTATCAGCAAGTTTTTCGGGTTTACCTGAACAAATGTTGATGATTCCAAGTACCTCATCTTGATTAACGGCCGCAGCGACCTGATGACAGAAATCAGAATAATCAAGAAAATCATACTGATTCTGACCAGTGGTAAACGGGAACTCTTTCTTACCTTCGATCTCCGCCGCAACGATTTTCGAGAAAATGGAGCTACCATATTGGGTATTGCTAACGATGTAATAGCCGCGAAGCCACTGGAACTTTACATTGTTCTGTGACGCGATGGTCTTCAATGCATTACGAAGCGCATCCTTCGCGATGCCATACATGCTCATTGGCCAACATGGGGTGTGAGCATTGATACTTCCTTCATGGAAACCGATTTCATGCATCGATCCCATGCATGCCACCTGCTTGGTTCCAGACTCACACATTTTTTTCAGAAAAGCCACATGTTTGGGAAGATCTTCGAAATGCGCATTCGAATTGTGCACAAACCCGTCTCGCCATGCAAGATGCAGCACCACGTCAGGCTGGCCGAAGTGTGCGTACGGATCATCAATCGAGAAGATGTCATCAGGCATGCAACAAGCCGATGGATTCACATGGTCGCAAGCGAAATCAGTAGCAATAACATCGTTCCCTCGCTTAAGCAATTCATCGACCACGCCACATCCCAAATACCCGTTAGCGCCAGTAACCAGAATCTTCATCGTTTTCTCCTTAGTTTTATGTCTTATTTCGCTTGGATGGCCAAAAGCCATTGTTTCGAGATGGAATCGAGTGATAAACGTTCGCGCAGCCGTGCTCCAGCTTTGCTAAAGCGTTCTTGTATGCCCGGATCTCCAGCAACACTGCACATAGCAGCAACCAGGCGTTTCTTATCTCGCACCGGAACCAGATATCCATTTACACCATTATCGATGACCATACGAGCGCCACCAATTGGGCAGTCCGTAGCAATCGTCGGAATTCCTAATGCAATAGCTTCAATCATAGAATTCGAAAGTCCTTCAAAATCAGAAGAAATCACAAACATGGCGGCATCAGAAATACAGGCATGCACGTCCTTCCGAAAACCACAGAAATGAACACTGTTGCCGACTCCTCGGGATACCGCATACTGCTTTAGATCACTTTCCAACGCACCTTCGCCATAAATCTCGAAAGTATAATCAGGGAACCGCACGAGAAATTCCGCAAACGCATCAATGGCAAGCGGCAAATTTTTTTGCTCGTTCAGACGACAAACAGTAACTACACATTTGCTCCGTTCGCCTTCATAAGGTGAGGGTAGAACATCACTAAGAGGATTTAGAATAATCCTATACTTGTTAGCTGCATACTTAGGGTAATACTCGAGTGCATCCTTCGTTTGAAACACCACACAGTCAGCAAGCGTATACAGCCATGGATGAATGGCACAAATCAGTCGACGTTTTCCAAAAGCACGGTGCGGATCATTACGTTGAGAAATGATTACACGATTTGGCATACCAATACCAGCAAGCAGTGTAGACAAATTTTGATCATCCATGAAGGAAATAAAAACCGTCTTCGGCATTTCCTTCATTTTCGTTCGGATGGCTTTAATTTGACCAAAAAAATTGGGATTGCCAAGTGCACAAGACGTATCAATATGAACACGTTCATCTAAATCATATGCTACATGAGTTCCGTTAGTCAGAAACAGTGTGATGTCATGTCCATTATGCACAAACTCGTTAGCGAGTAGGGAAACAACACGCTCCGCACCACCACCGTTCATGCTTGGCATAACGAAGCAAATGCTTTCACTCATATTGGCATGTCCTTGCACTCATTGCTGGAATAATAGGAGATGGCTCTTTATTTCAGTCCCTGCGGAACAGATCGCGGGTGTAGACCTTGTCCTTCACGTCATCGAGGCAGGAATCATAACGATTGGCAACGATGGAGTGGGAGCGCTTCTTGAACTCGTCAAGGTCGTTGACAACCTCGGAACCGAAGAACGTGGTTCCGTTCTCGAGGGTCGGCTCGTAGATGATAACCGTAGCGCCCTTGGCCTTGATACGCTTCATCACGCCTTGGATGGAGCTCTGACGGAAGTTGTCGGAGTTGGACTTCATGGTCAGACGGTATACGCCAACCACAGTCTCATGCTCCTTGTTGGCATCCCACTCGCTGTTCGGGCCGTAGGCACCGGCGAGCTCGAGCACGCGATCGGCGATGAAGTCCTTGCGAGTGGCATTGGATTCCACGATGGCCTGGATGAGGTTCTCCGGGACATCCTGATAGTTGGCGAGCAGCTGCTTGGTGTCCTTCGGCAGGCAGTAACCGCCGTAGCCGAAGCTCGGGTTGTTGTAGTGGGTGCCGATGCGCGGATCCAGACATACGCCGTCGATGATCTCGCGGGTGTTGAGTCCCTTGGACTCCGCGTAAGTATCGAGCTCGTTGAAGTAGGAGACGCGCAACGCGAGGTAGGTGTTGGCGAACAGCTTCACGGCCTCGGCCTCGGTGAAGCCCATCAGCAGCGTGTGGATGTTCTCTTCGATGGCACCCTGCTGAAGCAGCTTGGCGAACGTCTTCGCGGCTTCCACGAGATGCTCATCGTCAGGATCGGTGCCCACCACGATACGGCTCGGGTACAGATTGTCGTACAGTGCCTTGGATTCACGGAGGAACTCGGGGCTGAAGATGATGTTCTTGGATCCGGTCTTTTCACGGATGGACTTCGTGTAGCCCACCGGAATCGTGGACTTGATGACCATGATGGCGTCCGGGTTGACCTTCATCACCAGATCGATAACAGCCTCGACGGCAGAGGTATCGAAGAAGTTCTTGGTGCTGTCATAGTTGGTAGGGGTCGCGATGATTACGAAATCGGCGTCGCGGTATGCGCTTTCGCCATCCAGCGTGGCGACGAGGTTCAGCTTCTTCTCGGCGAAGTACTTCTCGATGTAATCGTCCTGGATCGGGGACTTGCGGTTATTGATCATGTCGACCTTTGCCGGAACGATATCCACCGCGGTCACCTGATGGTGTTGGGCCAACAGCGTGGAGAGACTCAGGCCCACATAGCCGGTACCGGCAACGGCAATCTTCAACGAATCAAAATCCTTCATGTTCTTTCTTCTTCCTACCTATTCGGCTGTTACATTCAATCTATCGCAAATCCAGCAAAGCGGCAGTGCCGTTATCAGCGCCCGGCCTTGTCGATGTAGAAGGCTTTGTACCATTCGGCGAACCTGCGCAGCCCCTCACGCAGAGGCGTGGATGGCTTGTAGCCGTAATCACATTCCAACGCCTCCGTGTCCGCGTAAGTGACGGGCACATCGCCCGGCTGCATGGCGACCAGCTCTTTATGCGACTCAAAGTCATAATCCTCGGGCAGCACGCCGGCGCGAACCAGTTCCTCCTGAAGGATTGTCACGAATTCGAGCAGGTTCTCCGGATGACCGTTGCCGATGTTATACACGGCATATGGCGGGACAGGCAGACCGTCCTCGCCGGTCTTCTTTTCAGGGGCGCCTTGCATTACGCGCATCACGCCTTCGACGATATCGTCGACATAGGTGAAATCACGACGGCAATTGCCGTAGTTGAAAATCTTGATGACATCACCGGCAAGCAGCTTGTTCGTGAATCCGAAGTAGGCCATGTCCGGGCGACCAGCAGGACCGTACACCGTGAAGAAACGCAAGCCCGTGGAAGGAATGACATACAGCTTGGAATAGGCGTGCGCCAGCAGCTCGTCGGACTTCTTCGTGGCCGCATACAAGCTCACCGGATTATCGACCTTGTCATCCGTGGAGTACGGCACCTTCTTGTTCGAACCGTACACGGAGGAGCTGGAGGCGTACACGAGATGAGCCACGGGATAGTTGCGGCAGGCTTCCAGAATGTTGTAGAAGCCGATGAGGTTGGACTGGATATACGCGTCCGGATGCGTGATGGAGTAGCGCACGCCGGCCTGAGCGGCCAGATTCACGACCACCTTTGGATGGTATTGCTCGAAGAGACCGAACACCGCGTCCTTCTCTGCCAAATCGCCCTTGATGAACGTGAAGTTCTCATAATGCGACAGCTGCTCGAGACGGTGTTCCTTGAGCCTCACATCGTAATAGTCATTGACGTTATCGAAACCGATAACCCGAATGCCAGAAATGTCTTCGAGTAGGCGCTTCGCCAAATTCGATCCTATAAAACCAGCAGCTCCAGTGACTAGAACTGTGTTTTTTCGTAAATCAATCATATCCATTGTTTTTCCTCGGTATTTCGATTCAAGTGTTAGTTCCATTTTCTTGTAAACAACATGCATACAATTCTTCAAGAGCACGAATATAAGTGGATTGCAGCGTCCTTTGAGCAACATAGATGCCGCATTCCCGTTGCATGCTCAAATACAAACTTCCATCAAGCGCCGCTGCATGTAATAATGCACCGACCAAACTATGCATGTCACCGCTGTTAAAGCAAAAGCCGGTCTTGCCTTCCACCACGAGCTCTGGAATACCGCCGATGTTCGCGCCAATCACCGGAGTCTGTGCAGCCAAGGACTCCAAGCCGGAGTACGGCATGTTTTCACGCCATTCGGAGCACAGCACGCTGAAACGGGCGTTGCCCACCTCCCTTTGGAGTTCTTCGCCGGTCTTATAGCCGAGCAGCGCAATCCGCTGTGAAGCTTCCGGGCCCGCCTGTGCGATGAGATTCTCGATGGTTCCTCGCTCCGGACCATCACCCACGATATGTAACTTCCAATCCTGCGGCAGAGATTTGCCCGCGGCATCCAGGAATGCGCGGACCAACGTAAGAATGCCCTTTTCCTTGGAAAGCCGGCCGAAGAACAGGAAGTACGGCTCCACAGTATCGAACTTGGCGGTGTTCGTGACCTTGCGTGCCATCGCCATCTGGCTTTCTGTCAGGAAGTTCTGCATCGCAATGGTGCGCCCGGCATAGCCACCTTCATCAAGTTTGTTCTTCATGAACTCGCTTGGCGCGATGATCCGGTCGATCTTGTCGTAGCTGTGATGGTATTTCAGGAACTCGGCTTCAAGGAAGGCGAGTCCGCTCTTCGCCTTGGAACCTTTCACACAGGTATGCTCCACCGCATGGAAGAACCTGCGATCCAAGCAACGATCGCATACATTGCCGGAACCATCCACCATCGTGTAGGCGGGGCACAGCAGAATGTAATCGTGCGCGGTATACACCACCGGCACATGATGCTTCTTGAGGTACGGCGCATCCAAAATCGACAACGTGAGTTGACGATGCACGTTGTTCATATGGATCACATCCGGCTGAAATTCCTCCAGCAACGCCTCGAACTTGTGCTTCGACTCGAACGAATACACCAGTGTGGCGGCTTCCTTCGCCTGCTGGAACGCTGAAATTTTCCCGACGTAATCCTTTTCGGAGACGAAGTACTTGCTCCAATAGCTCGGCTCATTGTTCGGATGCTGCATGGAGAAGAACGCGACCTCGTGGCCGAGCGTCTTCAGCCCTTCGGCCAGCGCAAAGAAATAGGTCTCTGCGCCACCTTTGCGGTAGAAATACTTGTTGATCAGCAGGATCTTCATCGCGCATCGCTCCCTCGGTACAAAGTGAGCGTTGCGTCAACGACCTTGTCCCAGCTGTACTTCGCGGTCACATAGTCGGCGGCGCCCGCTTTCAGAGCTGCCACACGAGCGGGATCATTGATCAGTGCGGCAAGTGTTGCCCGAAGATCATCCGCGTCCCCCTTATGGAAGGTCACTGCATGGCCTCTCACAACCTCCGTGCACTCGGGAATATCGGAGGTCAGGCAGCAGTTGCCATAGCTCATGGCCTCCAGCAGACTCATTGGCATGCCTTCGAGATCGCTGGGTAACACGTATATATAGGCATTGCTGTACAGCTCTACAAGCTCCGCGCCTTGTATGAAGCCAGTGAGCACTATGCGCGAATCCGAGGTAGCAGCGGACTTGATTGACTCGTAATATTCAGCAGAGTCTGAGGAACCTCCGGCAATGACCAGCTTCTTATCAGTGTCCAGTTTCTTGAACGCCTCGATAAGATAATGCACACCCTTTTCTGGCACGATTCGGCCGAGGAACAGGATATAACCATCCTTGTTGAGACCATATTTATGCGTGATCACATCAGCCGGCATCGGTGTGCTGCGTTCCACTCCGTTCGGGATGAAGTGCACATCACGCCCATATGTGTCTTTGAAATACTGCTGCACATTGCGGCTGAGCACAATCACCTCATCCGCGCACTTCGCCGCAGTTCGCTCGCCGAACTTCAGATACCAAGACGCGAACCGTCCCCACTTCGCACGCTGCCAATCCAAGCCGTGGATCGTGGCCACGGTGCGGATGCCCGCCCAATGAGCCAATCGGAGCGGCACGCACGGGCCTTCCGCATGATAGTGAATCACGTCGGGGCGCGCTTTGATCGCCTTCAATGTGGCGAAGAACGAGGAGGTAAGAGCCGCCAGACCTTTTGCGTCAATGGTGGTCACCGGCACTACATGTACGCCCTTGTATTCATACGGTTCGCCAGAATGATTCGAGCTGCTGTCGAATTGCGCACCAGCCACGTTATGGCCTCTGCGGTTGTATACCACCACTTCGTGGCCGAGCGCCGCCATGCGAACGGCCAGCTCTTCCACGACGACCTCTACGCCACCCTCACGTGAGGGTATGCGCTTATGACCAATGAATGCGATTCTCAAACCGACACCCCGCACAACGCCGCGGAATCAAAACTGACATAAGCGCCGTTATCGGCAAAACGTCTCTCTTCCACGGAACATCCTTACTCAAACCAACGTTTTCCACGCATTACACGCGCACAAAACCTGTCCTTTATCCGTTCATACTATACCGTCGGGGGTACTCTGTACCAACCAATTCTTCCTTATCGGAAATCAGTATGCGGAAACGCGCCATACGGCATCAATGACCGCCAGTTTATCCGCGTCAAGTGAACGTCGAGTAGAAGCACATGGAAATCACGGCTTCAACTTTTGGACAGAACCTGCCCCAAAGGAGCATGAGACAGTATGACGCGCTTATCACTCAGGTAATCCAAGCGTCATACGGATATAAGCGGCATGCTCTCTGAGATACTCACGCAAATACGGAATCGCAAAATCCACCTTTCCGTACCCGCAATCCTCGATGACCTGCGTGGATTCTAAAAGAATCTAAAAGATTCTAAACCGAAGTGGTATGAGTGGAGCGGGTAAAGGAAGTACGTGAACATGCTAGAGCAGCACACAGAGCTGTTCTACGGCACGAATAGTCGCACGAGCATCAGCATCATGCGGACTACCCCTCAGACCCGCTTCGCGGGCCAGCTCGTCCTGCAATTGTGGACGCGCTTCGCGCGCGGTTTGCCAGCTCGCCTGTCGGCTCGCACAGCACCTACAAACAGCTCTGCTGTTTGCTTAACGGTGCTGTCCTGACAAGGGGAGCCGAGATCTACAAACAGCTCCGCTGTTACTTCACGGCAACATCCCGACAATGGGAGCCAAGACCGACGAACCTCGATGTCACGGCTCCGACAGCTCCAAACTACTGCACCAGAGCATGAGATTTCATTTGCCTGCCATTTGATTCTCTTTTGACTCGATGGGCATCTTGGTGGAGCCCGGCATGCAGAAATGGCGGAATTCCAACGAAATCTCATTTGCCTGCCATTTGATTCTCTTTTGATTTTAAAATCAAAAGAGGCTATTGTTTCTTAGGAGCCATTTAGGACTCTCGGATGTCGAACATCAATAGCCACAGGAGGCGAGCATGCCGGAAGATATCATCACCCTCATTACCGCACTCGCCAACCAGGACAGCGAAAACGAATGCCTCGAGTTCAAGCACGGGAACACCGACCCGAATCGAATCGGCCGCGATATCTCCGCATTGGCCAATTCAGCAGCCTTGCTGGGACACACCTTCGCATACAAGATATGGGGCATTGATGACACCACCCATGAGCTTATCGGCACCGCATTCAATCCTAAAGTCGCCAAAGTAGGCAATCAGGAACTGGAGCTATGGCTTCGGCAGCACTTATCCGACAATGCCGAGTTTCGTTTTGAATCCGTCGAAGCCTTCGGCAAGCATCTCGTCCTCTTACGCATATGGCCGGCCCAATACCGCCCTGTGCTTTGGCAAGGGTTGTCCTATATTCGCACCGGCTCCTCAACGCAGGAGCTCAAGCATAGCTCGAAACGGGAAGAGGAGCTGTGGAGTCGCACGCGTGCTGAAGTATTTGAACTTCAATACGCGCTAAGCGGGCTCACCGACGATGAAGTGCTCGGCAAACTAGACACCGACTGGTACCGACAAGAGTTCGGCATTCCACAGACCACGCCCACCGAGCAGACTCTGCATCTGCTTGCGAGCGAACATTTTATCTCCATCCAAGATTCAGGCCGATACTCCATTACCAATCTTGGCGCGTTGCTTTTCGCCCGGAATCTCAACGATTTTCCGACCGTCTCCCGTAAAGCGTTGCGAGTCATCCGGTACGAAGGCTCTTCCCCCATCGCACCATCGCGCAGCAAGACATTTGATTTCGGATACGCCAAATTGGATCTGATGCTTGAATACATCGAAGCGTTGCTTCCCGAACAAGAAGTCATCCAAGGGGCGCGCCGAATCACCCTGCGTGCATTCCCCCATACCGCATTGCGCGAGCTGACCGCCAATATGCTCATTCATCAGGATCTCTCCATCACTGGAGCCGGCCCAATGGTATGCATTTTTGACAATCGCATCGAATTCACTAATCCCGGACGCTCTTTAGTGGATGTCGCGAGACTGTTGAACGATCCCCCTCATTCACGCAATGAGAAAATGGCGGCCATATGCCGCCGCCTGCATCTGTGTGAAGAGGCCGGTTCCGGGTGGGACAAAGTGGTTCTCGACTGCGAGCAGCACCATCTCCCCGCCCCGGAAGTAGAAGAACCCGGAGACAACATGCGAGTGACCTTGACGCGGTCGACACCGTACCGCGAACTGACGCGCGAGCAACGTCTCGATGCCGCGTATTGGCATGCCTGCGTGCAATACGCGCAAAGATTGCCTATGACCAACACCAGTCTCCGAGAAAGATTCGCGCTCCCCCAAAGCGGCACATCACAGATATCCAGGCTTATCAAGGCCTGTTTGGATGAGAATCTCCTCAAAATCGCGGATCCCGATGCCGGAAAACGATATATACGTTATCTGCCGTATTGGGCATGAGATTTCATTTGCCCGCCATTTGCTTTTCTTTTGACTCGATGGGCATCTTGGTGGAGCTCGGCACGCAGAAACGGCGGAATTTCAACGAAATCTCATTTGCCTGCCGTTTGATTCTCTTTTGATTTTAAAATCAAAAGAGAATCTGGAGGCTCAATCTAGAGTCACAGGACTCAGTCGGTGCGGCCTTCCACTTGCGGCGTCTGGTAGACGTCAAGAGGCGTCTTGACGCCGGGTGCGAGCTCCACATGAATGGTCGCCTCATAGGATTCGCCCGGGTTCAACACGAACTTCTTGACGCCCACAGTCAACGTGTTATGCATGGTGACACCGTCATAGCTCTTGCCATCCGTGGACTTCCAGTCCACCAGACGACCGCCCGCCGGAGCGTATATGTACATTGCCGTATCAATCTGGCCGGCCTGCAAGCCATCCAGGAACGGCCCGACGATATACTTCGGTAACTGTCCCACCTCATCCTGTGTGAGCATGTTGGTGAGCTTCACATGCACCGTGTACTGATCGGCTCCATCAGGTGCCACCTTGTCGAACTTCACACTGACGCTGCGCTTCAAATACCAGTCCATCTTGGCTTGGGAAAGATCCGAGAAGAACACACCGACCTCAGGGGTAGAGGCCTCGGTCTTCAGCGCACCGGAAATCGGCGTATTGAGCAGCAGCTTCTGCTCATCCTCATGCGCGCTCCACACCTTCATATGCCCCTGACCCACCGACGTGGTCACAGCCTTCAAAAACGCCTTGCCATCCTTGGCGTTTTGCATGATGTGCTGGAACGACAAACCGGCAGCCTGCGCAAAATATGCATCCTGCTCGTCCTCCGACTTGTCGATATACACCTGATTAAGCAGGTATTGAGCAGTGTTTGCACCATCCAGTGTCACACCGTCAGGCAGCGTCAATCCTCCGCTCACCTTAAGCATGTTCTGCAGAAACACCGGGTCGATGGCAATGACGCCATCCACATCCTGCCCGGCATGCGCTTTCCACATGGCCTTGGATATCTCACCAGTACGCGGGAAATCAGGCGTGAAGTTCGTATCCACAGCGACACGACCAAGCTTATCGGTGTACAACGTTCGCTCTTCAGCAGTAAGCGGCAGCACCGGATCGGTAAACCATGGAATCTCGCCACCGGAAACAAACGGCTGCAGTTCCACCTTGCCGTTGCTTACGGTCATCACACCCCACGAACCAGGCAAACCGCCACCCGGTCGAATCTCGGAATTGGTCTGCGCCAGAATCAGATACGTGCGCGCCGAACCATCACTGCCAAGCATCTTCGGCGCCACCTGCACCGCGACGTTCGCATCATGCACCATGCCTGATAAGGTATGCAGATAATTCTGCGCCTTCTCCATGGCATCAGCCAATTGCCCGATATGAGGATCGGGGGCGCCAATCACATCCTTTTCGGCATCATCGATCACGTTATCGGCCGTCTGAAGCGACTCCGTATACTTGGTCAGGCCAGAGACATCGACAGTTCCGTCATTGACGGAGACATCACTCATATTCAGCGCTGCCGAAGCCTGCTTCAATGCAGGCATCGCCTGTGTAGAGATGTTCTCCATTGCGGTGACTGCAGTGCGCGCAGCAGTGATATCTGCACCATAATACGGAATACGGGCAGCCACACTCCAGAGCATAGAATTGGTCTGCTCATAGGCAGCGTTCGTATGCGCCGAGAATCGATTCATGGAGTCATTCAAAGCTGCCGTATCACCGCTGGAAAGCGAATCCTGCATATTCGAGGCCACCGCCACAGCCTGCTCGACTTCGCTTTTGACCTTCATGGCGGACCATCCGAACCATGCCGCAATTGCAGCAAAGAACAGCAGCAACACGCCCAGCACAATCAATGCCCGCCGAATTCGACGGCGACGCCGTATCCGTCGAATATGACGTGCACTCATACGGCGACGCCGGCGGTGATGCCGCTCCCCTCCCGGCTCATCCACCGGAGGCTTCGGGGGTTCCTGGCTCGCCGCGGAATCATCGGACGCCTTCATATAATGAAGGCTATTCGATTCATAGTCTGGTTTACCTGACTCCTCAGGTGCTGCTGCCATATCTGTGTCCCCCCGCCCCGTCACACATCATTGCGTCATATACAAGCTGTCATATTACCGTAATCGGCAACAATGACGATATGAGCCATCTGAACTGCAGACAGCGACAATCATCAGTAAGCGCCCTTGTGGCTGAGCACGGCACCCACCGTGCGGAACATCAGCACGAAATCACCCAGTACCGACCAATTCTGGACATAAGCCACATCCAGGGCCTCGCTCTCCTCTGCGGACAAATCGGAGCGACCGGACACCTGCCACGGACCGGTGATGCCTGGCTTGACCAGCATGCGAGTGGCGTACAGCTTGTTATACCGGGCATATTCCTCAGGTAGCGGCGGGCGCGGGCCCACCACGGACATATCACCTATGAACACGTTAAGAAACTGCGGCAACTCGTCGATGGAGAAGCGGCGGATAAAATGACCGACCTTGGTGATACGCGGATCGTTCTTCATCTTGAAGATGAAACGATCGGTCTGGCCAGTCTCCTCGGCGAGCTTCTTCTTCAGTTCATCGGCATTGACCACCATCGAACGGAACTTGAGCATCTCGAACGGCTTGCCACGCAATCCAATGCGCTTCTGCTTGTAGAACACCGGACCGCCATCGGTGGCCTTGATAGCGATGGCCACCGGAATCGTGAGAATCAGCGAGCAGATGATAGCCAGCGTGGAGATGACCAAATCGAGCGCACGCTTGATCAGACGGTTGCTCGGGGAATACTGCGCCAAGCGCTGCGTGATGATTGTGGTGCCCTGGATCGAACGCACCTGCAACTCATGGTTAGAGGTATCTGCGGCAGAGGCCACCATGGCGATCTCCAAGCCATATGATTCCATGCGCACGGAGAAGATGTTGAAGTTGTCGGAATACCGGCGAATCTCATCGGTGACCATCACCGTCTGGGCGTCCATGCCGGCGATGCTCTCTGCCAGACCATGCTCGTCATACTCCAACACGGGCAGCGACGAGCCCCAGTTCATGCAGATGTCGCGTTGCATGTCTTCGATATCGTGATCCGGCTCGACCAGATCGGTCTCGGGGTTGAGACGGATCGGGCAAACCGCCACCGGACGGTAGTTCAGCTGCTCACGACGGCTCAGGAACTTCAGCGTACGGCCGATGCCCTCAGGAGAGCCCACCAGCACCGTGCCATACGCATACTCACCCTTGCTGCGGCTGCGTGTGATGAACAGTCGGGTGAAGATGCGCTCGACCGTGGTCAACGCCCATCCGGCGATGACCATCAGGCACAACGATGTGAGCGTCAGATCGAAGTTGAAGAAGAAGTTAAACGCGCACTGGATGACCCAGCATGTCAGCATGCCCTTGAACAGCAGCGCATTGAGCTGATAGCCGTCACCCATCACATGACGGTGGTACACGCCTACAGCATGCAACGACCACACCCAGAACAACGCGGTGATGACCAGATACAGAGTCGCGTTCATCGTGAAATCGAAACGGGGAGTGAAGAATGGCTGTGCCTCGTCTCGAATATTGAGCACAGTGGCACCGGCGATGACGAACATCGCAGCATCGATGAACATCAATGCCAGATTTACGAAGAACCGCCAGTACATTACGTGCGAAAGCTGGGACTGGCCGTTGACCGACTGCACCGGCTCCTGAGACTGCTGAGCAGGATTCTGAGCCGCCTGCGTTTGCGAGGCATCCTGCTGCTGCGCGCGCCCTCGGCCATCCTCCCACTGTGACGAACTATCCAACGATGTCATTACCGACATTCCTCTTTACTACTCGCTCTCTCTGCCGTTCAAGCCCCGCCGGATGCCGCAATCACGGTATTCCCGATGTCAGTTCCTGCCGTATTGGACAGCATCGGATGCGATACCACATGCTGCCACGGAATCCTCGCCCCCCCCCCCGCATTGTTTGCATTGCAGGGCGGGTATCGCACTGGACGCTTATACGGATCTATGGGCGCTAGGTCTCGGGGCCGGCTTTTCGGTGGGTCGAACCTATTTCCGTATCTTACAAGGGTGGGGACACAAATTACATGGGGCATTGTTACGGACAGTGGAATCGTATGTGTGATCAGATGAACATGCTCACGGATTCGGTAATAGCAACGTTGTACCGATATCCGCATTATGGACATGCGTGACGGGAGAATAGCGGCTGCAAACGGCATACGGGTAGAGGCGGATTCCGCATGGCACTGGAATGGAACTGGCTGAGGCTGTTTGGTGAAGGCCAATCTGCAGTCGGCCTAGAAGATGTGGACGGATCAGCCACGCGAGAACAGACCACCCTGCGGCGTAGGGTGTACGCGTGCTTTCTTGAGGATATCCGGTCAGGCATAGGAGCGACGACTGTTCACACCGGCCGGATCTGGAAGTGGGGTGTGTGTGGCCAGCGGACATGGAACTGGGAATCAGAACATCGGAAATCTCGCCATTCGGAATCGCACCGGCGAGCTGCGCAAGGCGCTGAGTCAGGACGAGGCGTTCGCGGACGGCAAGTTGAGCCGGGCGGCGTTCATCTCCCTCGCCATCCTCACGTTCATCACGTTCGTCGGCAACTTCGCGCAGCTGCAGCTGAGCTCCGCGCTGCCGGTCATCGTCTCCGAATTCGGCATCTCCGTGACCACCGGGCAATGGCTCACCTCCGTATTCCAGCTGGTCATGGGCGTGATGGTGCCGCTCACCGCGTTCCTGACCCGTCGGTTCTCCACGCGCCAGATCGTGATCACGTCCATGGCCGTGTTCACGTTGGGCTCGGTGCTGGCATGGCTGGCACCGAATTTCGTACTGGTGCTGGGCGGGCGCGTACTGCAGGCGGCGGGCACGGGCGTGATGTGGCCAGTGCTGCAGATTACCGTATTCTCCATCTATCCGTTGTCGCGGCGCGGTTTCGCGATGGGCACCGTCGGCATGGCCATGAGCGTGGCACCGGCCATCGGACCGGTGCTGGGCGGTTGGCAGACCGACGCCACCGGCTGGCGCTCCATCTTCCTGACGCTGAGCATCATCGGCGTCGGCTCCCTGGCGGCAGCCGTGTTCGGACTGCATAACTTCGGCGCGCATGACCCTTCGGCGCGTGCGGACTTCTTCTCCGTGTCGCTGTCCGTCATCGGATTCGGCGGGCTGATGTTCGGCTTCACCAACTCCGAAGCCTACGGGTTCGGGGCACCGGTGGTGTGGGTGCCGATGGTCGTCGGACTGGTGGGTATCGTGTGGTTCGTGGCCCGCAACCTGCGGCATGGGCGGCGGTATAGCGAGGCGAAGGCGGCGGCTGCAGCTGAAGCGGCCGCTAATGGTGCTGCGGACGCCGACGCGGAGCCTGCGGACAGCCGTACCGCTAAGTCCAGTGGTATCACCAGCAACAGTCATGCAGCCGTCTCCGGCACAATCACCGGAACCGCACAAGCCACCGGTGCTGTTGGCAGTGGCACCGTGCTCCCCCAGCCGCCGCTGCTCGACCTGCGCGTGCTGAAGAACCGGTCGTTCACCGTCGGCACCATCACCGCGTCGCTGGCGTTCTTCGCCTTCAGCTCGATTCTGGTCATCATGCCGCTCTACATCCAGACCGACCGCGGATTCTCGGCCACCATGAGCGGGCTGATCATGCTCCCCGGCGCCATCGGCATGTGTGTCTCCCAGTTCTTCGGCGGACGCGCGATGGACCGGTTCGGTGCACGGCCGGTCGCACTGTTCGGCTCGAGCGTGCTGACGCTGGGCACCATCGGCATGTCGCTGATCTCGATGGACATATGGATATGGTGGGTGTCGATCTGCCAATTCGTGCGTCAGATCGGCATGGGCTTCCTGCTGATGCCCATCACCACGTGGTCGTTGAACTGCCTGAACGGACCGGACGAGGTATCCGCAGGATCATCGGTCACGAACACGATGCGCCAGATCGCCGGTGCGGTGGGCGCGCCGGTGCTGGTGATTCTCATGGAGGTGCTCGCATCCTGGCGCGCTGCTGGCGGGGCTTCTGATGTCGCAGCGTCGATTTTCGGCATCCAGTGGGTGCTGCGCGTTTCCGCGATGATCTGCTTCGTCATGGTACTGATGGTGGCGTTCGGCGTACGCGGGGACGGCGCGGGTCACATGCGCGACGCCGTATCGCTGAGTGCGTTGCGCCGTCGTCGGAGCCTTCATCGGTGAGTGTGCGGCTTGTTTTCAGAGCTAGTGGTCCGTCTCGCTAGATGAGTCGTTCGATGCGCATGGTCGGTTGCATGAGGCCACTGAGCAACGTCTCCGTGATCCTGTCGAGCGTCTGCTCGTCCACATCGCCGACACGGACCGCGTGCCGCGCGTCCAGATCAAGGCACTTCGCCTGTTCGATCTCGGCCCACCCATGTATCTCGGAACCATCTTCGGTGGGAATGACGCCGATATTGACGTGAAGCGGATACTCACGGTCGCTGGTGACCGGCACGGTCATGGGCATGTTGTTGAACCGGTTGTAATAGTCGTTGCTCACCACGACCAGCGGACGACGCTTGTTCTGCTCGTGACCGGCTGACGGGTCAAGGTCGGCCCAGACGATATCCCCGTATCTCCAGTCGCTCACATCCGCTCCCGTCCTGCCGCCGCCGCGAATCCGTCCTCGGTCGGCTGGGGGCCGTCGTATCCGTCGAACAGTTTCGCGTAATCCATGATTCCGATGAACCGTTTGCGGGCGGGCGTGACCAGCAATCCGCCCTGTTCGACGCGGACCTCCAGCTCGTCTCCCACGTGCAGACCGGCCTGCGAAATCAGTTCTTTGGACAATCGGATGCCCTGCCCGTTGCCCCATCGTGTCAGCGTGGTCGTGGCCATGTCAACCTCCCATCATAAGTGTATACTAAGTATACACTTGATTCGTTTGAAAAAAACACTGCATCTCGCGTCTCTCCCCCAGTCAGCTTCGCTGACAGCCCGTCCTGCAATTACGGTCGCGCTCCGCGCGGCCTTCTGCTGGCTCGCCTGTCGGCTCGCACGTTGCCTACGAACAGCTCCGCTGTTCGCTTCACGGCAACGGTCCATCAGAGGGGGCCGGTGCGGCCAACAGTTGGCTCCCCTTGTCAGGGGAGCTGTCGGCGTAGCCGACTGAGGGGTAGTCAACTTGGTTTGGTCTCTCCCCCAGTCAGCTCCGCTGACAGCCCCCTCGTCAGAGGGGGCCGAAATACCACCGCTGTTTGCTTCGCTGACAGCCCGTCCTGCAATTACGGACGCGCTGCGCGCGGCATTCTGCTGGCTCGCCTGCCGGCTCGCACGTTGCCTACGAACAGCTCCGCTGTTCGCTTCACGGCAACGTCCCGTCAGAGGGAGGCAGCACCGCTCAACCAATCACGAGACGGACCACTAGGCCTTGATCAGGGCGTCTAGGGAATCAAGCGCTTGATTGATGGCCTTGGTTTCGCGGGCGTCCTCGGCCTCGGCCGCATCATAGGACGGGGCCGTGGTGTCGGGGAGAATCACGCCGATGCCATTGCCATTGCGGGATTGCTCCAACGCCGAAATCGACACCTGCTGCTGTGTCGGCTCGGGGACCACAGGCCGGGCGGGAAGCGGCACCGACATCGGCGCAACAGGCTGAGCGACCGTGGCATCGGTCGTGGGCGGCACTGGCGCGGCCGCCGGAGCATGACTCGCCGCCGCCTCCGCCTGTACGGCCGCGAGGGACTCGGGCACTATCATCGTCGCATCATCGATATTGGCGGGTTCGTCGACCATATGGCTGCCGCCGGGATTGCCGCCGGGATTGCCGCCGGCACCCGAAAACGCACTGACGGACGGGTATGCGCCAGCAGCGAGTCGGGCATCGGAGATCACAGAGTGGCCTACCGTGTGTTTCAGTTGTTCGGCTCGCAGGTCCTCGGCGGCATCATGCCGGGCCGCGTCCCGGCGCATCGCCGCGACATTCTGCTGCGTCTGCAGCTCGATGATCTTCCGCTGGGCTCCGATGCGGGCGCGTTCGGCGGCGGTCATAATGCCCAACGCCTGCAGTCGTTCGTTTTCGACACGTCGCAGTGTGGCTTCCGCGTGGCGGATGTTCGCATCAGCAGAACTCAGCGTGTATTTGGCGGCGGCGAGCGGGGTTTTCGGCTGCCACAGATGCTCGATCTCCTCGAGCGTGCGTCCCATGGTCTCCGGAACGAGCTTGACAATACCCAGCAGGCAAATCAGATTCACGGCGCCGAAGATGGTGAAGGAGATGCCTCCACCCCAGCCGTCGATCATCAACGGTGTGAACTGGGCGATGATCCAGTTGGCGAACAGCAGGCACATCACGCACAAGCCCGTCGCCCGGCCGCGCAGATACGTGGGAAAGAGTTCAGGTATCACAATCCAGGGAATCGGCCCCATGGAGAACGCGAACGATGCGGTGAACGCAATCACGAACACGAATGTCAGCAAAGCGCTCTGGATGGCGTATGAGATGGCGATGCAGAACGCGAATGCGCACATCATGCCCGCGCCGACCTCCATCAGTCGTTTGCGCCCGAACGTGTCGATGAGATACAGGCCAATCACCGTGGCTACGAGTTCCACGCCGCCCACGCATGCGGCGGTCAGGAATTCCGTGTCCCCCCTGAAGCCCAGATCGGAGAACATCACCGGACCATAGTAGGAAATGGCATTCATGCCAATCAGCTGATTGAACACCGCAAGGAAGATGCCGATGCCCAGCGCCTTGCGCAACCCCGGGCGGAAGAAATCGTGGAATTCCCTGGACATCTCATGTTCCAGTTTCACCGACGCATTGATATCGTCCACTTTCAACCGGGCGCGTTCGGTGCCGAGAATGTGCTCGAGCACGGCGAATCCCTCATCGGTCTTGCCGACCTGGATCAGGAATCGCGGGCTTTCCGGAGCGTGCAGCATCGCCAGCAGAAAAGCGGCCGCCGGAATGGCGCCGAGCCCCAGCATCCAGCGCCAACCGGTGGCCACATCCCAGTGATGCGAGCCGTACGAGACGATGATGTAGTTGATGACATTGGTCAGGAAGATGCCGCACACCGCGAGCATCTGATAGGAGAACGAGAGCAGGCCGCGGATGTTGGTCGGCGCCGACTCGGTGATGTAGGTGACGGCCGGGGCAGCGGTCAGGCCGATGCCGAATCCTCCGACCATGCGCGAAACAATCAGGTCAATCGGGCCGACGGTCAATGCGCTCCAGATGGCGGCCACGAGGAAGAATCCGCCGCCGATAATCAGGATGCGTCTGCGGCCGAATGTGTCGGAAAGAAAGCCGGCCGCCGCGGCCCCGACCATGGCTCCGACCATGATGGAGGAGATGACGAAGCCTTCCATGAAGGTGCTGAGCCCATACCGGATGTCCAGGAATTCGATGGCACCGGAGATGGACACGGTGTCGTAGCCATAGAGCAGCCCGGCGAGCCCCGCGCTCAGTGCCAGGCCAAAGGTGTATTTGCCGGAGCCCTGCGTGCGAATGGCTGTTCCCAACGGGTTGTTGTGTTTTGTGGCATCCTGAAACAGGCCCGCCATATGCCCTTCCTCTCAATACAGCATGGGGACTGTGTTCATATTAGTCGCACCGGGAAGGATTGTAACGCGGCAATTTCACAACCGTTCCCTAGCTGTTCCATACGGCTCGTTTGCTGGCGATCAATGCGGCATGCGGTCATGCGGATGGCTGGGAGCGCATGGTTCCATACGGCAACGTGTACAGTGGCGAGTAGCCGAACATGCCATCGAATCGTGACGCCGGAGCAGCGGCGGCCACCATGATGAACCGTATGTCGAACCACTATATCGAACCACTATATGAAGGAGCATCGCTCATGACCAACGGTCACATCAACCCAGCGAACGTACCGGACATCCCACTCAAAGACGGCCACTCCATCCCCCAGATCGGCCTCGGCGTGCTGCGCATCGACGACGATGGCGTGACCCCGGTCGTGGAATCCGCACTTGAAGCCGGCTACCGTCACATCGATGGCGCGGCCGGCTACAACAATGAGGCGGGCGTGGGCCGCGCGCTCGCCGCCACCGGCTACAACACGGGCGCCAAGCGCGAGACCCTGTGGGTCACCACCAAGCTGCGCGACTCGCAGCAGGGCTACGATTCCGCGCTGCGCGCCTTCGACGATTCGCTCGCCAAACTGCAGCTCGACTACGTGGACATGTATATGATCCATTGGCCCACCCCGTTCGACTGGCGCAGCACCGACACATGGAAGGCGTTCATCAAACTGCGCACGGAGGGCCGCGCCCGCACGCTCGGCGTCTGCAACTTCATGCCCGCCGACCTTGACCGCCTCTATCAGGAGACCGGCTCCTGGCCTGCCGTGAACCAGATCGAACTGCACCCCACCTGGCAGCAGCGCGAAGTGGTGGCCTATTGCAAGGAGCACGGCATAGCCGTGGAGGCCTATTCGCCGATGGCCCGTGGCGCCGACCTCAACGCCGGCGACGGCACGATTGCGCGCATCGCCGAGGCGCATCAGGTGAGCCCTGCGCAGGTGATTCTGCGCTGGCACATCGAAAACGGCACCATCATCATCCCGAAGTCCGTGCACGCGGAGCGTCAGCAGGAGAACCTCGACCTGTTCGGCTTCGCCCTGACCGCCGAAGAGCATGAGGCCATCGACGCGCTCAACGGCCCGACCCGCGCCGGCCACGACCCCGCCACCTTCACCTACGCCTGATGAGTCGCCGATCAACGCATTTCCGGCGCGGCATCAACGCCTCCAATCCATTGGAGCGCATCCTGATCCTGCTGGTGATCGCCGCCATCATCGGCGTCACCGCAGGACTGCTGCTGCCGCAGGTCAGTCCCACCGCAGCCACCGTCACCGGCAGATATACGGCCACCGGCTCGGCCGCCGACACCCTGAACGCGCTCACAGTGGACGATAATCAGAATCCTGACGGCTACGACCGCGACGCGTTCGGCTTCCGCGAAACCGACACGGACGGCAACGGATGCGACGTGCGCGAGGACGTGCTCGCTCGCGACCTGACCGACGTGGTGTACAAGCATGCCGGCTCCTGCCAGGTCTCATCCGGCACGCTCGCCGACCCGTACACCGGCCAGACCATCCACTTCGTGCGCGGCCGCACCACCAGCGCCAAAGTGCAGATCGACCATGTGGTGGCGCTCGAAAACGCATGGCAATCCGGCGCGCGCGACTGGGACTCCGCGCAGCGTCTCCAGTTCGGCAACGACCCGTACAACCTGCTGGCCGTGGACGGTCCCGCGAATCAGGAGAAGGGGTCAGCGTCTGCGGCATACTGGCTGCCCACCAATGCCGCATACCGGTGCGATTACGTGGCCCGGCAGATCGGCGTCAAGGACAAGTACCATCTGAGCGTCACCAGTCAGGAGAAGACCGCGATGCTTGCCGTATTGCACAACTGCCCGGGGCAGGCGGTCCCCGCCGATCAGTGATTTGTCTTTGACATATCTGCGTTACGAGGGGCGGGCGGGAATACTGGTGGAAATGCTGCGCGGAAAACCGATGTTGACGAAGTAACATGGCGACGCTATAACAGGGGCCGGTACCAGACAGTGCATAAACGGTACCCGAACGGTGCATGAGGGGAAGGCAAGACCACGAATCAGCTCAACGACAAGGACAGCGAAGACAAGCCTGCGTCTGACCAGAACAGGCCGCGCACCAACGATCCCACCATCACGAACGGCCGTACGCATGGCCGCGGCTACGGTCGTATGCACACCATCGACAAGCGTCGCACCATCAATCCCAACCGCGAACGGCTGGTCTCCGAACATCCTGACCTGAACATCGTCGACGCGCAGACTGCGGCCGCCATCGACCGAGACGACGCCGAGATCGACAAGGAGCGTGCTGCAGCGCGGGCGGAAGGAGGCAGCGGCGCCAAGACCACCCATCACGGTCATGCGCTTGCGGGAATCCTGGGCCCGGCGTTCGTGGCGGCCGTGGCATACGTGGACCCCGGCAACGTGGCCGCCAACATCACCTCCGGCGCGCGGTACGGCTATCTGCTCGTCTGGGTGCTGGTGATGGCCAACATGATGAGCGTGCTCATCCAGTACCAATCCGCCAAACTCGGCATCGTGACGGGCAAATCGTTGCCTGAGCTGCTTGGCGAGCGTATGCATGACGCCGGCCGGTTCATGTTCTTCATGCAGGCCGAGGTCATCGCCATCGCCACCGATCTGGCCGAACTCATCGGCGGCGCCATCGCCCTGAACCTGCTATTCGACCTGCCGCTGTTCGTGGGCGGCTGCGTGATCGGTGCCGTCTCCACCGTGCTGCTGATGTTCGAGGGCGGCAAGACCCATCGCCTGTTCGAGAAGATGGTCATTGCGCTGCTGCTGGTCATTACGTTCGGCTTCATCGCCGGCCTGTTCATCGCGCCGCCGAACCCGGTCGAAGTAGCCGGCGGCCTGATCCCGCATTTCACCACCACGGACTCCGTACTCATGGCCTCCTCCATGCTGGGCGCCACGGTGATGCCCCACGCCATCTACCTGCATTCCACGCTGGTCAACGACCATTACGCGCCCGGTCAGGCCAAGCCCTCCACCAAGCGTCTGCTTGACGGCTCCAAGGTCGATGTGGTCTGGGCGCTGCTGCTCGCCGGCACGGTGAATCTGAGCCTGCTGATTCTGGCCGCGAACTCCCTGTACGGCATGAAGGGCACCGATTCCATCGAGGGGGCGCAGCATGCGATTGTCTCGGTATTGGGCCCGGCGATCGGCACTATCTTCTCCATCGGCCTGCTGGCATCCTCACTGAGCTCGACGTCGGTGGGAACCTACGCCGGTTCGGAGATCATGCATGGCCTGCTGCGTATCAAGGCGCCGATGTGGGCCTGCCGTGTGGTGACGCTGGTGCCGGGACTGATTGTGCTCTGGTTCGCGCCGAATCCGACCGAGGCGCTCGTGGTCGGTCAGGTGATCCTCTCCATCGGCATCCCGTTCGCCATCATCCCGCTGATGCGCTACACGCACGACAAGGAGCTCATGGGCAAATGGGTGGACGGCCCGGTCAAGCATGTGATCTTCATCGCCGTAGCCGTGCTGATCATCGCGCTGAACGTGCTGCTGATCGTGCTGACGATCCTCGGCAAGGCCTGAGGTCTGAGGCTGAGGCTGGGGCTGAGGCTGAGGCTGAGACTGGGCTTGAGGCTGGTATGTGGGTCGAAAAGTGGGCTGTTTGCACCATATCTTGCAGTTGTGTGTACCGGCGGCTGGAGATCGGGTGAAAACGGGCGGCTCGCGTCGTGTCAGCGGTGTTGCATAATGGCGGAATTGCAACGATCGTGGAGTTCCTGCCCGTCAGCCTTGCCGATGTGCGCGCGCCTGGCGGTACACACAACTGCAAGATATGCCCGAGAATAGGCACCGTGCCACATCTGGGGGATCACCTCCGGTCGCTGACAGACGCAACCGTCACTCATGCCAATGAGAACGTGCCATTTTTCTGAGCCGGCTGCAGTGCTTCGACCAATGGTCGTAGGCCGTGTTGCTCGGTGGAATTGTTCAATCGCGGTGTTGCTTCTTGTTCTATTTGTTCTATTTGTTCTATTTCCTATCCTATATAGGGCTTACTATTGTTGGAATTGCAACGACAGTAAGCCCTTGTGATTCGTAGGGCGGGTTTGTTCTATGGATTTTCTATTTGTTCTATAGACAGGTATATTGAAGGTACACTAGGACAACCGGCGTTGCGAAGGAGACTCGCCATGACGTTCCCTGCGAATCCATTCAAACCAACGGCAGGCGTGATGCCGCCGGTGCTCATCGGTCGCGAATCCATCGGATTGGATTTCTCTGAAGGGTTGGATGATGGTCCCGGTGCGCCCGATCGCCTGATGCTGATCACAGGGCCGCGAGGTAGCGGGAAAACCGTGATGCTGACGGAACTGGGGCTGATCGCCGCTCGACGTCACTGGACGGTGATTGATGAAACGGCATCTGCTGGTTTGGCGGAACGCCTCATCGCTCGTATCGCCCCGGAATCGAGCCGCATCGCCGGAGTGAACATCAAACCGTCGCTGATGGGCGCCAGCTTGGGCGAGGTGAACATAGCGCCGGCATTGCGCCCCTCCACGCTGCGCGACTCCATGTCAGCGCGGCTTCGTGCGCTGGGCAAAGGCAAAGGTCTTCTGATTACCATCGATGAGACACAGGATGCGAGCATGGAGGACATGACCGCCATTGCCACGGCTGCTCAGCACATGCTGCGCGACAATGCGGAAGTCGCGTTCGTCTTCGCGGGCTTGCCTTCTCTCGTGTCCGATTTGCTCAACGCCAAGGTGCTGACGTTCCTGCGTCGCGCCTCGATCAAGGAACTCGGTGATGTGCCGCTGGATGAAGTGCGGGACGCATTCGCATCCACGATTCGGGGCGCAGGACTGTCGATTACGGACGAAGCCTTGGATTTCGCAGCGCAAAGCACGGGCGGCTATCCGTACATGATCCAGCTGGTCGGATACAACATGTGGCGCACCGCCCGCCGGCGTGCCGATGGATTGGGTCGCACGATCTCATTGGACGACGTGAAGGCCGGTGTGGAACAGTCGAAGGCAAAACTTGGCGAGGGTGTGTGCGCTCCCGTGGTTAAGCAGCTGTCCGATCGGGCGGTCGACTATGTGACGGCCATGGCACAGGATGACGGACCGTCATCGACCTCGGAAGTCGCTGCGCGTATGGGCGAGAGCATGGACTATGCCAACATCTACCGTCAGCGTCTGATCGAAGACCACATCATCGCGTCTCCGGCGCGAGGCTTCGTCGATTTCGCCATCCCGTTCCTGCGAGAATACCTACGTTCCCTGCATCGGCCTGAATGATCTCCGGCGGATTCTTATGGTTCTCTTCCACTGGTCAATGCGGCATGTAATACCGTTCATCATTACTGCGGTGCGGAATGCTTCGATGCTTCGGCTGGAAAACCTTCGATAATGTGGATTGCCGCACTTCGGGCGATCATTATGGATGTTGTGAATTGCGGAAAACTCGCTCATAAAATGTGAAGCTTCGCCTAAAACTCGCTCATGAAATGCTGTATCCGCACCAATAAAGCCTCAATCAAGATGCAGCGTGCGGTCGGCGACACGCATGGCGGATTCCCGGTGGGAAACCAGAATCACTGCGGCAGCATGGGATTCCGCGCTCTGGGATGCAGTAGCTTGAGATACCACGCCTTGAGATTCGGCAGATTGCGATTCAGCACCTTGAGTTTCGCGAGATGCGTGGCCAGACGCCGCTCCCTGCGGACCGGGCACGGACGCAGAAGCCGCTTCCGGCTGGGATTGAGCGGCGTCTGCATCCTGAGCCAGACCGCGAATCGACCGCAGGATGATGGCCTCGTTCAACGCATCAAGCCGGCTGGTGGGCTCGTCGAACAGCACGATGTCGGCATTGCGCAGGAAGACGCGCGCCAGTCCGATGCGCTGACGTTCGCCTTCGGAGAGGCGGTCGCCCAGCTCGCCAACCTGGGTATCGAGCCCATTGGGCAGCGAGTCAACGAGGTCCAATACCGATGCCTTCGCCAGCGCTTCGCGCAGGCGGGCATCCAACGGGGTGACATTCGTGGCCGAAACTGCCGGTGCGGACTGGACAGCTGAAGTGGAGGGGACAGCTGAAGTGGCGGAAGCGGACTGCGCTTCCGGAGTCGGCTGTACCACCGAATCCGCAGCCGATTCCACAGTCGTCTTCACAGTCGTATTCACAGTGTCATCCGCCGCGTATCCGGCGGCTTCGATCACCGATTCGGGCAGCGCGATCAGCAGATTGTCGCGGATGGTGCCGTCGAACAGGTACGTATCCTGACCCATCATGGCCTGCACGCGGCGGCGATGATGAGCATCCACCTCGGGCAGCGGCGTACCGGAGAGCAGCACGCGGCCGGACTGCGGATCCCAATAGCGCATCAGCAGTTTGAGCATCGTGGACTTGCCACGGCCGGACGGACCTTGGACGCCGAGGATGCCGTGGCGCGGGATGTCGAGCGTGAAGTCGTCGAGGATGGCGCGGGAGGGACTATTGCCGTCATTCCCGCCCTCGCTCTTCGCAACCGCCGCGGCAGACGCAGTGGTCTCCGACGCTTCCGACGCGGCAGACACGGCAGACCCGGCGGCATCCGGCGCAGCCGTCGGATAGGCGAAGGTGACGTGGTCGAGCGTCATGCCCTGATAGTCGGGCTTGCTGATTCCGGTTTCGATGACGGCCGGGGCTTCGTCCATGATGCCGAAGAGCCTGCGGGCGGCGGCGAACGTCTGGGTGAGGTTCGCCGGCAGGGCGCTCAGGGCCAGGGTGGGGCCGAATGAGCTGGTGAACAGCACGAACGCGGCGACCAGCGCCGGAATGCGATGCGGGTCAGCGGCAGCGAGCGACAGCACCAAGGCCAGCATCAGCATGTTGAGGGCGATGACGATGAGGCCGCCGATGCCGGCGAATCGCCCGTTGACACGGCTGAGTCTGGCGTGGTCGCGCCACAGGGCGCGGGTGCGGTCCTCGATGGCGCGGGCTCGGTCCTCGCCACGGCCGAAGCGGATGATCTCATCCAGGCCGCGCATGTCATCGAGCATCACGTTGTCGAGCTGGCCCGCGGCGCCTCGGATCGCCGGACCGAGGTTGCGCACGCCGGTGGCGAAGAACTTCGGGATGAGCACGCCGACCACGAGATGCGAGGCGACCAGCGCGAGCGCCATCCACGGGTTGAGCGTGGCGGCGATGATCGCGTACACGATGGTGGTGGTGATGGCGATGGCCACCGGGCTGATGGTGTGCGCGAAGAAGATTTCGAGCAGCTCCACATCGGTGGTGAGCATCGCGATCAGGTCTCCCTTGCCCTTGCCGGCAAGCTTGGCGGGCGCGAGTCGACGCAGGGCCGCGAAGGCCTTGGAGCGGAAGAGCGCGAGCAGGTGGAAGGCCACGTTGTGGTTGAGATACTGCTCCACATACCGGGTGATGCCGCGCAGCAGGGCGCAAATGATCATGCCAGCGACAGCTGGACCGACGCCGATGCCCCACACCGGATTGCCGGCGAGCGCGAAGCCCGCGACGATGCCGAACACCGGCAGGAAGGTGGCTGCGAGATGACCGATGGAGCCGGAGACAGTGGCCGCGACCATGAGCTTGGTGAGCGGGGCCGCCACCTTGAGCAGTCGCGTGACGGTCTGGAAGGTGGTGAGCCGGGCGGGGACTACGGTTGCGTTGGAGCCGGTAGCCGTAGTGCTGGGCACTGCATCCGGGTCGCTGTCTGCTGCGGTATCGGAGTGTAATGTGGCATCGGCAGGGACTACGGCGGCACCGGCGTGGGCATCGGTGGCGGCGTTGGTGCGGTCAGCGGCATCCGCGGCATCCGCATCGGCTGCAGCAACACCAACCGTCTGCTGCGTATCCTGTCCGGCATCCGAAGCGATGTTCTCGATGGCGGCCTGCGTGGCATACAGCTCGGCATATCTGCCGTGGGCCGCCAAGAGCGACGCATGCGTGCCAGTCTCCACGACGTGCGCATGGTCGAACACCACCACCTGATCGGCATGTCCGGCATTGGCCATGCGGTGCGTGATCATGATGACCGTCTTGCCGCCGACATGCGCCAGCTCGCGAATCGTGGCGAGAATCAGTTCCTCGGATTCCACATCCACACTGCTGGTGGCCTCGTCGAACACGAATATCGGGGAGTCATGCAGCAGCGCACGGGCGATGGCGATGCGCTGGCGCTGTCCGCCGGACAGGTTGGCGGCGTCCGGTTCGATCGTCATGTCCAGACCGGCCGGCTGGCTGCGCACGAAGTCGGCGATGCGAGCCTGTTCGAGCGCGGCCCAGAGTCGTCGCTCCACAGCGTCAGAGGAATCAGCGGCATCCCCAACATCGCCGGAGTCAACGGAACCGTCAGCGTTTACGGAATCGGCCGCGGCATAGCCCTGCGGCAACGCCATGGTCAGGTTCTCGCGCAGCGTGCCGGCGAACAGATGACTGCTGGCGCCGATCAAGGTCACATTGCGGGCCAGAGTCTCGCCGGACAGCTCGCGTGATTCGACTCCGCCGATGGTGAGCGAGCCCTGATAGCCTTCCAAGGTGCCGGCGATGAGGGCCGCAGCCGTCGATTTGCCTGAGCCGGAGACGCCGACGATGGCGGTCAGCTCGCTGGGCCGTGCGGTGAAGGACACGTCGGCGAGGGCCTGCGTGGCAGTGGATGCGACATCAGAAGTGCTTGCCCCGGCATCCGTGTAGGAGAACGAAACATCCGAGAACTCGACTTCGAGCGACGGGCCCGCCTCGCCTCGGGTGGACGCGGGCAGGTTCGCACTGCCGTGCGCGGGTTCGGGCGCGTCGAGCAGTGCGAAGATGCGCTTGGTGGAGGTCATGCCGTTCATGGCCACATGGAAGAACGAGCCGAGCTGACGCATTGGGATGAAGAATTCGGCGGACAGGAGGACGATGAACAGCAATCCGGCCAGCGTGAGCGGGAATCCGGAACCGAACGGCATCAGATACTGCAGGCCGTAGGCCACATAGGCGAGCGGGCCGGGCAAGTGCGCGGCCATGTCGATGGGCTGCCAGACCGTGCCGGGCATGTAGGTGCCGTCAGTGTGCGCATAGCGCCACAGGGCCACGCCGATGCCGGCCGCGGCACCGCCGTAGGCCACCACATCCATGGCCGTGAGCGAACGCAGTTGGATCTGCAGCACGCGCATGGTCATCACGCGGAAGCCTTCGGCCTTCCTGTCCATGTCTGCGGCGGCACGGTCGTCGGCGTCGAAGTTCTTGAGTGTCTCGAGTCCCTGGAGGTTGTCGAGGAAGGCGGCACCCATGTCGGTGTAGCGGCCCCAGTACTTCTTGAAGGCGCGGGCGGCGGTCATTGAGACCATGCCGGTGACGATGATGATGAGCGGCGCGCACAGCAGCATGGTCAGGGCGGAGGGCATGTCTATCGGCGCGATGACCGCGAACAGCGTGATCGGCGCGAGAATCGCGTAGAAGAGCTGCGGCAGGAACAGTTCGAAGAAGCTTTGGATCTGTTCGACGCCTTCGCCGGCGGATTGCACTACGTCGGAGGTCTTGACGCGGGAGGCATAGGAGGGGCCGAGGCGCAGCATCTTGCGGTACAGTTTGGAGCGCAGCGCGAGCTTGACCCGTTCGGCGGCCTCGGTGCCGAGGCGGGCCGACCCGGTGGTGGTGGCGTAACGGATGGCTGCGCACACGATCATCAGCAGTACGTAAGCCAGCAGGTCACCGGTCATCGGTGTGGCTTCGAGGCCCGGAACATCAAACAGGTTGGCCGGGCAATCGGCCGACGATGCGGCATCGCACGCGAAGAGGTGCGGGTCGGCGAGAACGAGCAGGCCCTGCAGCAGCATGACCACGGAGAGCATGAAACCGATGTTGGCCAGCAGCCCCACCCACATCAATGCCACTTTGCCGGCCACGAGACCTTTGAGGCCGGGCGCTAATTGAAAGAGCCGTTTATCGAACATGCTTCTCCTGTAATTCTCAATGTGTCATGATGCGTAATGTCATCTCATGCAATCTGTTTCACCGTAATGGAAATGCCCGGCACACGCTAGTACCTCCTAACGAGAATTCGCTCACAGCCGGATTGCTCTGCATTGTCCTTTGCACGAAGCTCATTCGGCCTTGCGTGGGGGATAACTGCCTTCAATGAGGTACATTTGCCTTCTTGCGGAAAGGCATCTGCCTTCAATGAGGTACCTCAACCGCAATACAGCGAGTACAACAATTGCAATGGCGGCACTTATACTTCAGGTTTCCCATATGCGGTACCTCACTGAACGGAGATAGCTTTCCGCGAATGGGCTAATGTACCTCACCGAACGGAGATACGCCTTGCCAACCAGTTTTTCTGAAGTTCGCCTCGAGATTGCATCCACGGAGGTGGTTGGTCGGAGCTCAAAACCGGCTCAGCGTGTGGACGCTTCGAAACCGAAGAAGAGACATGCATTACAACGAGGCAGCGCCGACACTGCGGGATGCGGCTAGGAGGTCGCGGGCATATCGAGGGCCAGGATCGGCGAAGAATGCTGCGGTCGGCTTGCGCACAAGCACTTGGCCACTGCGCATAACCATGATGCTGCCTTGGGCATGTGAAGCCGTGAGCATGGAGGCACCTTGAGCAGGCGAATCCGCACATGGGGAGGCAGCGTCTACGGAGCCGGCGGATGCGGCCTCACCCTGCCCCGCATCATCACTGACGGTTCCACCGCACAACGCGTTGGCCACGCCCAGATCGTGGGTGATGAGCATGAGGCTGAGACCTCGGGTGCGGCGCAAATCAGCCAGAAGCTCCAAAACCTCGTGCTGCACCGAGACGTCCAACGCGCTGGTGGGTTCGTCCGCTATCAGCACGTCCGGATTCACAGCGAGCGCACGGGCGATGGCGATGCGCTGGCGCTGGCCGCCGGAAAACGCCTGCGGGCGGCGGGACAGCATGTCGTTCAGCTCGCTGACGTCGGCCGCTGCGAGCACAGCCGCAGATGCAGATGCGCCTGCGTCACTACCGGTGGTTCCCAAAACTGTATTCGCGCTCACGCCTGTGCCGGCCGAAGCACTATGGACACCGGCCGAAGCACTGCGAGCACCGGCCGAAGCAGCGCTAGCACCGACACCGCCTTGCACCGTCATGTTGCCGGTGTCATCAATGGCGTCGGAGTCGCCGCCCAAACCAACCATGCGCAGCAATTCGCGGCAACGCGCATCAACGGCCTCAGCGTCTGGATGCGGCCAGAGCGTCTTGTGCAGCAGCATGCCTTCGGCGAGGATACGGCGAATCGAATGGCTTGGGTTCAATGAGGAATCCGGATTCTGGAATACCATTTGGACACGTCGGCGTTGCTCGCGGGTGCGGCGAACCGGTGCCAGCACACGCCCGTCGAGCAGTACCTGCCCGGACGTGGGCGCGATGAGCCCGGCGGCGACCCGTGCGAGCGTGGATTTGCCTGCGCCCGACTCCCCCACGATGCCGATGGCCCCGCCTCGTGGCAGGTTGAGCGACACATGATCCACCGCCATAAAGCCGCTGTACTGCACGGTGATGTCGCGCAACGTCAGAATCACATCGGTTGATTGTGCTGGCAGCTCGACCGTATGTTCAGCGGTATGCTCGACCGTGTGCTCGACCGTATTGTGCCCGGCCATATGTGCACTCATGCTTCCGTCTCCGTGTTTCCAGTATTCCCGGTATTACCAGTATTCCTGGCCCCGTCCGTCAATTGCGCCCTCATATCAGTGGCAACTTCACCAGCATCCGGAATCGGCAGGACCGCGCTGACCAGCCGGCGCGTGTATTCATCCTGCGGATGCCGCAGGACCTGCTCGGTCGGCCCGGCTTCCACGATGTGCCCGTGCTGCATGACGATAAGCCTTGAACACAGTCGGGCGGCGACACCGAGATTGTGGGTGACGAACAGCATGGTCAGACCGAGCCGGTCTCGCAGATCGGCGAGCAGGTCGAGGATCTGCAGCTGCACGGTGACGTCCAGCGCGGTGGTCGGCTCATCGCACAGGAGGATGTTCGGATTGGTGGCGAGCGCGATGGCGATGCCGACGCGCTGGCATTGTCCGCCGGACAGCTGGCCCGGATAGCGGTCAGCCGCCCGCAACGACTCCGGCAAACCGAGCGAGACCAGCAGATCAGCGGCCTGCGCTCGGGCTTCACGGCGGCGGAGATGCCGGTTGTACCGCAGCACCTCGGCCACTTGCCGGACCACGCCGCTGAGAGGGTCGAGGGAAGACACCGGGTCCTGGAAAATCATCGCGAGGCGGGGAGCGCGGGAAGGTGCCGATGCGCCTGGGCGAACGCTCTCACGGGCAACTCCTCCAATCTGCTGTGCAGCCGTCTCCCCTTGCTCAGGAGGAGCCGGAAGAGTGGTGACACCAGCACCGCGAGAAACCCCGGCAGCCGCTGCCGGGAGTGGCGCAATGGTGATTGCCGACTCCGGATTAGCGAGCGTCACGCCTTCAGGCAGCAGTCCCATGACCGCGCGCAGGGTCAGGCTTTTGCCGGAGCCTGATTCGCCGACAATGCCCACCGCCTCTCCGGGAGCCACATCAAACGAGACGCCATCCACCAGCGGACGGCCAGTCAAAGAGGCGTGGATGAGAAGATCCCTTACTTTGACCAGTGACTGAGTCGGCGCTACGGCATCGGTGGAATCACCGGCAGTCGTGCAACCGCCGCCCAAAGCCGCATCAGGTCGCGCGGCGGCTTCGATATTGGCTTCGACCGACGAATCAGCTGCGGTTGTAGCCGCATCAGAACTCATGCCCGCCTCCTCATGTCGTTGAGCCCGTCGCCGATCAGGGCCAGCGCGATGCCGACCAGCACCACCGCGGCACCCGGCAGCGTGGACACCCACCATCGTGTGGCGAGGAAGGATTGCCCATCGGCGATCATCGTGCCCCAGTCAGGAGTAGGCGGCCTGACGCCGAGCCCCAGATAGCCGAGCGTCACAATCGCCACGAGCAGGGCGACCATGTCGCTGACCAGCACGATCACCGCCTGCGAGAGCACGTTCGGCAGGAGCTGGCGGAACAGGATCGAAGCGTCGGAGAAGCCCATCACGCGCGCGCTGTCCACCCATTCGGCTCCCGCGAGCGAGGCGATGGCGCCTTTGACCGTGCGCGCGAAGATGATCCACCCCATGATCAGGAACGTGAGGAATATGCCGGTGATGCCGGTGCCGGTGACGAACGCCACCACGGCCACCAGCAGATAGAACGGGAATGCTATGAGCGCGTCGGAGAGCAGCGTGATGATGCGGTCCGGCCAACCGCCGTAGTATCCGGCGACGAGCCCGGCGCACGTGCCGATGAGGAACGGCAGCAGTTCGACGCCCACCATCAAAGTCAGATCGACGCGCCCGGCCGCAGCCACGCGCACGAGCAGATCGCGTCCGAGTTGGTCGGTGCCGAACGGATGCGCGAAGGATGGCGGCTGCAGCATGGAAGGGATGTCTTCGGCGGTGGGGTCGTATGGGGAGACGGCCGGGATGATGATGGCCGCAAGCACTATTGCGGCGAGCAGTGCCAGACCCGCGATCAACGTATGTGGTAGGCGATGCTCCAACACGCGCAGCCGCAACGAGTAACGCGAAAGCACGTTCTTCGGCTGCTTCGAGCCGCGTTGCGGAACCTGAGAATCACTGTTATGCTCAACTGCCACCGGTCGAGATTGCCGATGCTGTCGGGCCCGTTCTGGCGACGGGGAAGACGACGTAGCATTCTGTCCGAAAAACATCATGGATTGTTCGTGTGGCCTTTGCATAGACGGTACATGGCGCGATTCTGAAGCTGGCGTCCGCATGGTCACATCGCACCCCCGGCTGCCGCGCCATTCCGCTCGCCGGCTGCCGCGCCCCGCACACGGTAGTCGATGAGTCCGCCAGCGATCTCGACGACGACCGAAACCAGCACCACGCCCAGCGCGCAGTAGATGGCGATGGCCTGGATGAGCGGGAAGTCGCGCGCGGTGATGGCGTTGAACAGCAGCGACCCTACACCCGGCAGGCCGAACACCTGCTCCACCACCAACGTGCCGCCGACCAAAAACGAGATCTTCATGCCGTACAGTTGCAGGGCCGGCAGGAGCGCGTTGCGCAGCACATGCCGACGGATCACACGCTCGGGCAGGTGGGCGGCACGTAAGGTCACGACGAAATCAGACCCGAGTACTTCAAGGATCCGTGTGCGCAATGACCGCACGATAAACGGGGTCTGGGCGAGGGCGATGGTCAGCGAGGGCAACGCCATCGAATACAGCATGCCGTCGATGCCCGGCTGGACACCGCCCACCGGGAAGATCTTGAGCGTCACGGCGAACAGCAGGACGAACACGAGTCCGACCCAGAATTCAGGCATGCCGAGCGTGATTGTCGGCACGATGCGCACGAGCTGGTCCACCCAGCCGTCTTTGTGCAGCGCCGCGGTCATGGCCAGCGGCAAGGAGATCGCCACGACGAGCACCGCCGAACAGCCTATCAGCCACAGGGAGACCGGCATGCGGCTCAAGACCAGCGCGCGCGAGGATGCGTTGTAGGCAATGGATAGGCCGGTGTCGCCGGTGGTGAGCAGGGTGGCGATGAACGAGGTGAACTGCCGCCAGAGAGGCTGGTCGAGGCCAAGGCGGCGATGCATGTCGGCGATCTGCTCGGGCCGGGCCTTGAGCCCCAGCACCATCTGCGCCGGGTCGCCGGGCACCAGTCGCACGATCAAAAACACGCCGACGGTGACCAGAGCGAGCACGAGCAGCATATGTACGACAATGCCGCCCAGCCATCGGACGAGGGCGGCATGTCGTGAAGTAATCATGGTGGTTATTGTACGGCTACGGGAACCGGTACGGCTATAACCCGGGTAAGAACCGGGAATCAGCCGAGGGTGACGTCCTGGAAACGGACGGAGTTGTTCGGCAGGACTTCGAGGCCGTTCACGTTCTTGCGCAGTGCCTTGACGATCTGCGGGGAGTATAGCGGAATGTACGGCACCTCGTCGGCCAGGGTCTGCTGGATCTTCTCGTACAGGTCGGCGCGTTCGTCGCCGTCCGGGGTCACCTGCGCCTTCTTGAGTTCGGCGGTGACCTCGGGGTTGGAGTAGCTGGTCCAGTAGGACTTGCTGAAGCCGTCCGGGTCCGCCTGGAAGTCGATGATCGAGTCGGCGTCCGGGTAGTCGGCCTGGGCGGAGTTGATCATGATCTGGTAGTCGAACGCCTTGAAGCGGGAGCGGAAGGTGGCGATGTCCACCGAGTCGATGTCCAGCTTGACGCCGACCTTGGCGGCCGCGGACTGCAGGAGCTGCGCGGCCTGAGAGTAGGCGTTGTTACCGGAAGCGAGCAGGATCTTGGCCTCGAAGCCATCCGGGTACTTGGACTGGGCGATCTCCTCCTTGGCTTTGGCGAGGTCGTTGTCCACCGGCTTGATGGAGTCCTGGGTGCTGTATTCGATGGCCTTGGGCAGCACGGTCTTGGCGGTGTCCGCGTGGCCGAACGAGACGGCCTTGGTCACGTCGGCGCGGTTGAGTGCGTAGGCGAGCGCGCGGCGCACATGCACGTCGGCGAAGTGCTCGTCGGCGGTGTTGAAGAAGAAGGTATGGGTGACCCAGCTGCCGGCGGTCTCGACCTTGGTGTCGTTGCCGTTCTCGAGCTCGTCGAGGTTCTCGAGCGCCGGGTCCTCGATGCCGTCCACCTGGCCGGTCTTGAGCTGGTTGACGGCCTGCGTGCCGTCCTCCACAAGCTTGTAGACGAGCTTGCTAATGCCCGGCTTGCCCTTCTGCCAGTAGTTTTCGTTCTTGGTGAAGGTCAGGTCGCCGGACTTGTCCCACTTGGAGACGACGAACGGGCCGGTGCCCACCGGGTTGGCGAAGAAGTCGGCTTCGGACTTGCCGCCGAAGTCCTTGGGCACGATGCCGTTGGAGAAGTTGGCGAGTTCGGCGAGCAGCGGGGTGTACGGGCTGTTGAGCTTGATTTCGACCGTGTGCTCGTCCGGTGCGGTGACGGATGAGATGTCGGCGGTCAGCGGCAGGGCGGCGTCCTTCTCGGCCTGATGCTGCTGGATGGAGAAGACGGCGTCTTCTGCGGTGACGTTCTTGCCGTTGGAGAACTTGAGGCCGTCGCGCAGGGTGAACGTGTAGGTCAGGCCGTCGTCGGAGATCTGGTGGGACTTGGCGAGCCAGTCGATGATTTTGCCGTTCTTGTCGAAGCTGACGAGCGGCTCGAAGATCTTGTCGATGGCGAACGCGTTGTTGGAGGTGATCTCGGTCCACAGGTTGAGCGAGCTCACGGCGGCGGAGCGCGCGTAGGTGAACGTGGTCTGGCCGCCGGATGCGCTGGTGCCGGTGGCGGACGTGGTGGAGCCGCCGGTCTGCGAGCATGCGGCGAGCGAGATCGCGAGCACGGCGGCGGTCGCGGCCGTCAGCGCCGTGCGGATGGCACGAATGGTGCTGGTCTTCTTCATCTCTGATTCCTCTACTTGGTTCTCTGTATCTGCTGTTTCAGGTGTGACTACTGCCCGCCGTGCGAACGGGCTGAACACGCGTATGCCTGAATATGCAAGAGCGCAGTCCATCCTAGGAGGGACTGCGCTCTGGTGCAATCGCGGTCTTGCCGCTTCGCTATCGGCGTTGGTTAGCGCCGGCTATCAGCTCGGCGGTAGCTCAGCGATGGCCGACGTCGATGGCCAACATCGATGAAGGACACGGCAAAGTCATGCATGTCAGGCGACTGCTGCGGCGGCGTCGGCTGCGGCGTCCGCCTTGGCGCGACGGTCGGCCAGCGCGGCGCGGATGGCCGGCTCGTTCTTTTCGAAGCGACGGTAGAAGAGCATGATGAAGATGCAGATCGCGTACACGATGATCGGCAGCCAGATGAAGCAGAACTGGATGGCGTTCAGGGCCTCGGGGGTCTGCTGCTGGTTGGCCACGTAGCCAGCGGCGGCCATGATCTTGGAGGGGATCAGGTTGCCCAGACCGGAACCGAACTGGATGCAGAAGGAGGCGCCGACAGCGGAGAGCAGGCCGGCGGCGCGGATGCCGTTCTTCCATTCGCCGTAGTCGACGGTGTCGGCGAGCATCGCGAACGGCATGGCCAGAGCCATGGCGGCGCCGAGGATGGAGATGGTCCAGAAGACCACGAACAGCGCGAAGCTGTTGGAGGCGGTAAGCAGAAGCAGCTGGCCGACGATGGCCATCACCATGCCGAGAATCATGGTGTCGGTCTTGCCTGCCTTGCCCAGCTTCTTGGACAGCGGCGGGATGAGGAAGGTGGTGATCAGACCGAGGATCTGCATGCCGTTGAGCACGGTGGCGAGGTTCTCGTTGTTCAGGTTGTACTTGGCGTAGTACACGGCCACGGACATGCGGTCCTCCTGAGCGATCCAGAAGATGACGAATGCGATGATCAGCGTGATCCACGGCCAGTTGCCCTTGATGGCGTGCAGGCTTTCCTTGAACGGCAGCGGGTTCTGGGTCTTCGGATCGTAGTTGTGCTCGCGGATGTTGCGGAAGGCGAACCACAGCAGGACCACGGCGATGACGCCGTAAACCGCGAAGGTGAACATGAAGCCGACCTTCTGGTTGGTCTCGCCGGTGATCGCCTTGCCTGCCCAGTTGACCAGCGGCAGGGTGCACACGGCGGTGATGAAGGTGCCGAACAGGCCACCGGACAGACGGAAGGTGTTGGCCTTCACACGCTCGGCCGGGTCGGGGGTGAGGTTGGAGAGGATTGCGGTGATAGGCGTCTGGATGCCGGTGTAGACGAGGCCGGCGGCGAGGATGTAGGTGACGGTGGCGTAGACGACCTTGCCTGCCGGCGGCAGGTCAGGGGCGGTGAACGCCAGGAACACGGTCAGTGCGAACGGCACGGCCATCCACAGGAAGAACGGGCGGGACTGGCCCCACTTGGTCTTGGTGTGGTCGACGATGGAGCCCCAGACCGGGGCGGAGATGCAGTCGCCGATACGGGCGATCAGCAGGATCCAGCCGGCAGCGGCGGCGGTGATGCCGAACACGTCGGTGTAGAAGAACATGATGTAGGTGCCGAGCGAGGAGTACAGCAGGTTGCCTGCCATATCGGTGCTCAGGTAGGAGAGCTTCTCCTTCAGCGGCAGCACGCCATCGAAGTTCCCGTCGGCGGCTTCTCCTTGTGCTTTCGTGTTGTCCGTGGTCGTGGCCACGTGTCCAGTCAGGGCAACAGACATAGTGCTTCCTCTCTTACACGTCTGTTTTTGTTTTGAATTGATGACTTCATGTGTGTTTTATCGGTAATGGTTGCGCTATCACCGATTGCCGAATGGCATATTAGGAGGCGATTACGCACAAAAACGCTCAAAATCCTCCCTGCGCGCGAATCGTTGTGGAACTGTTATCAGCTGGTCCCGATTGTTGTCATTCCGTTATCGCGCCGTTGCGAAATCGTTATCGAGACACCGAAACATGACGAACCGGAGCGAGACACCCCATCGCACCGCGACCCCACCGCACCGCGACCCTCATCGCACTGCGACCCTCATCGCACTGCACTCCTCCTCGGCCCGTCCGCGTGCGTTTACTGCGGCTTCAGTACCCCTTACCTCACCAAACGTACGCTTACCGCCGCTCAGTGTACGTTTACCGAGATAACAGGGCGCGAAACCCCATCGTATATCCTGCATCAGTAGCTCTTTGATGAATTGACTACCCCTCAGTCCCGCCGGGCCAGCTCCCCTGACAAGGGGAGCCATATAAATCAACGGACTTACGACGCGGCACACAAGCGTACGTTTGGCGAGATGAGTGAAGCCGAACTTGTAGGCGATGCACAAAAGCGCACGCCGGACTTCTCCACTCCGCACAACGCGGCATCACCTACGCCAGCGTAACCTCTGTGAATAGCATGGCCGGGGAACCATCGTATGCGACACCGACCGAACGAACAGTGCTGCGGCATAGCACGCCAGCTATCGCACATAACAGCACACAACCATAACTTCACATAGCCCTACAGCCCACTTCCACAGTCATGATGAACGGCCACTTCACTCGGCAATCATCAATTAAGGAACAACAGCGCACATGCTCACCGAATACACCACCCCCGGCGAATCGATCGTGGTTCGCGACGATCAGACCATCTATTCCCTGCTCACCGACCGCATCGCCCGCACTGGCGAGGACACCGTGATCGCCGCCAGAAAACTCGGCCCCGGACACTGGCAGAACGTGACCACCGGCGAATTCCACAAAAGCGTGACCTCCGCAGCCAAAGGCCTGATCGCACTGGGCATCGGCAAGGGCGACGCAGTGACCATCTTCTCCTCCACCCGCCTCGAATGGGGCATTCTTGACTTCGCGCTGGCTGCGATCGGCGCGGTGAGCGTGCCGATCTACGACACGGATTCCGCCTCGCAGGCGCAGCGCATCATGAACGATTCCTCGGTCAAACTCGCCGTGGCGGACAATCGCGAACGCTTCGACCGTCTCGATTCCGTCAAGGACCACTGCCCCACGCTGCGGCAGATCCTGATGTTCGACGGCAATGCGCTGGGCGCGCTGGAAGGCTTGGGCGTGACCGTTTCCGACGAGGAGCTTCAAGAGCGCGTGGCTTCCGTGCACACCGACGATCTGGCCACGATCGTGTACACGTCCGGCTCCACCGGCAACCCGAAGGGCGCAGAACTGACGCATAAGAACTTCGTCTCGATCACAATCGCCGCCTCGCAGGCCCTGCATGAGGTGATTCTCGACAACCATCCGCGCCTGCTGCTGTTCCTGCCGCTCGCCCACTGCTTCGCCCGGTTCATCCAGTACGCATCGATTGCCTCCGACGATGGCGTGGTCGGCTATCTGCCGGACACCAAGTCCCTGCTGCCCGACCTGCGGTCCTTCGAGCCGACGTATCTGCTCGGCGTGCCGCGCGTGTTCGAGAAGGTCTATAACGCCGCTTCCCGCAAGGCCGGCACCGGCTGGAAAGGACGGCTGTTCGCCAAGGCCGCGGAGGCCGCGCGCACATGGAGCCGCAAGGAACAGGCTGGCGAGAAGCATACGCTGGCCGAGATCGCCGACCGCGCCAAGTACGAGGCTCTCGTGTACCGCACGGTTCGCGGCGCTCTGGGGCCCAAGATCAAGTACGTGGCCTGCGGCGGCGCTCCGCTGTCGTTGGATCTGGCGCACTTCTACAACGGCATCGGCCTGCCGATGATTCAGGGCTACGGCATGACCGAGACGGCGGCGCCGTTCGCCGCCACGCGCGTGACCGACAATGTGATCGGCACGGTCGGCCAGCCCGCACCCGGTTCGTCGATTCGCATCTCCGACGAGGGCGAGCTGCAGGTCAAGGGCCCGAACGTGTTCCGCGGATACCACAATCTGCCGGAGAAGACGGCCGAGGCGTTCACCGCCGACGGATGGCTGCGTACCGGCGATCTGGCGGAGATCGACGATGCGGGACGCATCACCATCACCGGGCGTATCAAGGACATCATCATCACGGCCGGCGGCAAGAACGTCTCCCCCATCCCGCTGGAGGAGGAGATCGCCAAGTGCCCGATCGTGGAGCACTGCGTGGTAGTGGGCGATCGCAGGCCGTTCATCGGCGCATTGGTGACTCTTGACCCGGAGTCGCTCGCCGTGTGGCTGCCTGCGCATGGGCTGTCCGTCGAAACCCCGGTGGATCGCCTGGCCGCGAACGCGGCGGTGCGCGAGGAGATCCAGCAGTATGTGGACAAGGCGAATTCCACGGTGTCGCGCGCCGAGTCAGTGCGTAAGTTCGCGGTGCTGGATACGCAGTTCACGCAGGATAACAAGTGTCTGACGCCATCGCTGAAGGTGGTGCGTCCGGCGGTGAACCGCGTCTTCGCCGATGTGATCGACAGCGAGATCTACAACGGCAAGCGATGAGCGGCTGCAGGGCTGGGGTGTTGCAGGGCCTGCAGGGCTGAGGGGCTACAAGCTGAAGGACTGAAGAGCCTGCAGAGCCCGAGGGATGAGGACTGAGAGCCCGGCAGGCTGAAGGGACTGCCGGGCTGAAGACAGAGTGCGGAGAACCGGAGAACTGACGGGCTGAGGAACACCGCTCGAGGGGCAAAGCAAACCTCACCGGGACAGGTTTCATGCCCCGATATCTCAGGGAAGGCGCATTGGGGTACGGGGACAGGCTTACTTGTCTCCGTACTCCAATATGCACGTCATTTATCCTTCAGAGACAGATTGTCCTGTCCCTGTAACTCGACAAAGATGGAAATCGCCTTCAGAGACAAGCTTTCCGGTCCCTGAAACTCTGTAAGGACAAAAACCGGCTTTCAGAGACAGGTTGCGTTGTCCCTGAAGCCCAATAAGCGCAGAAATCACCTTCCGGGACGGACTTTCTTGTCCCTGTAGGCCTGTACGCACGCCATCTGAGCTACAGGGACGGGTTTTCTT
>NZ_JFAN01000033.1:0-27054 GCF_006408855.1 Bifidobacterium sp. UTBIF-68
ATCTTTGGAATGAGGTCAGCTGAGACCGGCGACACGGCCCAGCGCAATGGCGCACGACAGTACGAACGCTTCACGCGGATCGGTGGCATCCCAGCCGGTGGACTCCGCTGCGCGCTTCAAGCGGTAGCGAATCGTATTCGGATGCACATTCAGCTCCTTGGCCGTCGTCTCCAGTGACCCGCCATATTTGAGGAACGTTGATACCGTCACCATCGTCGAGTTATCGGTACTCGCGTTGGCCAGACTGCCGTACACGGCCTCTACTAATACCTTGCGCGCATCCTGATCACCGATAAGCGCACGTTCCGGCAGCGCATCGTCGTTGCGCAACGGACGTGGCAGCTGATGCACGGCAGCCGCCAACGCTGGCGCAGCCTTCAGACAATACAGCGATGAGCGTATCGAGCGCATGGCGCCGGAAGTGCCGCGTAGCTGAGGTCCCAATGCCAAAGGGCGAGCATCGTCATATGCGGAGGCGACCGTATTGCAGATAAGCTCCGGAGTGGCCGCTCCAACCGGGGTAATGAGCGCGACGACTACCGTTCTGTCCTGTGCCTCGTTCTTATCATGATCTGCGGTGCCGAGCGTATCGTCACCGTCGTCGGCAATGCTCTGTGCAAGATCTGCTTCATCATTGATTGACAGCACGCCAAGGGTATGGGTCGCCGTGAGACAGTTGCCGCCGAAATCGGACACGATTTTTTCTATGGACGCGCGCGTCCGTGCCGCGGAGCGTGCCGGATACCCGGCAATGGCATAGCACGGAAAACCGCCTTCGTACCCGAGCACATTGAACAGCGACGTTACCCGCTGGTCGGCGAGCTCGTCGAACAGGCATTCAAACAGCACAACCCGAATGCGATCCACTGCCGTACCATCAGTGTCATTGGATACATCAGCAGATAATAGATCGAGGAAATTCGAAGGCATAGCTAACAGTCTAATATCTTGTCCTCGTATTCGGGGTTACGCCAGCCGTGGTCTATCTTGTATGTTGCCGTGAAGCAGACAGCGGATCTGTCTGTAGGCAACGTGCAAGCCGACAGGCGAGCCAGCAGGATGCCGCGCTCAATTATTAGTGACGCAAAGCCGTCAGATTTCTCTTGCAGCCGGTTGAACTGGGTGAAGGGGAGCCGTTCAGTGCTGGAGGCGCTGGCGTTCGCTCCGCGACTCACGCCAATAAGAAAGGACCACGAAGCCGAACACAAACGCCACCGGCAGCATATGCCTCTCGAAGTTGTTGGCTGGCGCGGTGATCAGCACGCCCATCAGCAGCAGCAACGGAATATGCGTCATCAACGTGAGCCAACGCCGGCGAATCACCTCGGCTGCGCCGAACAGCAGCGTCAGCACCACATAGAAATTGCCGTGCGTGAACCAGCCCAATACCGGTATCGAGCCCCAGGCCGTGGCGAATCCGGCCACCTTCTCACGCCAATCATGATGGTACGACTTGATCCACGTGGAATGCTTCTGCACATAATCGCTGTTGATGTAATACCCCATGGATACGTATGGCTGATCGGTGACGTTGAAGTAGCCGAAGCATTTGGCCAACAGCGCATCAAGTGCGATGACAGGGTTGTCCATGACTATATCGAGCCAGGCTTTGTTGAACTTCTCCATGTCTTCAGGTGTGACCGTACGCCATTTGTAGCTGACTTTCTTGGCTTGAATGCCGGACGATTTCACCGGGTCGGCATCCTGCTGGAAGTACGCGTCCGCCATCTGGTCCTGATTGAACACCGGAGACAGGTTCTTGGCGGCGTCCGCCGAAATGCCGTCGGGATTACGCTGCGCCACGCGGGCGATCATCTGCAGCTGCACGCCTCGGCTTTCGATGGGGTCGCCTCCAATGATGACATGCGATTGGATGGCGAGGACGATGCCGCCATGAATCAGCACAGTGGGGATGAGCAACGCCGCTACATACGTGCTCCAGCGGCGGCGGTCGGCGATAAGGGCCAGTACGAATTGCAGGGCGATGATATACCACGCGTATTTGGCGGAAATCAGCATCACGCAGCTGGACAGTATCAATGCGATAAGGCTATGGCGGGGCAGCCGGATCGGGGCAGACGGCGAGTGCGCTGGTGCCACGTGCGATTCGTCGGCGCTGTTGTTGTCTTTGGTGTCGCTGATGGCTTCGTCGGCGTTGCCGGCTGCGGCGCTAACACTGGTCTTCGCAATGCTGTGTAGTCTGCCGCCGCGGCGCCGTCCTGCAGGACGCCAGGTCTGCGCCAGCTCATACCAGACGCCAAACCACCAGACGAATGCGAATGCGAACAATGGGGACTTGGTCAGCGAGATGGTCGAGAACACGGCTAACGGGCAGACCATGAAGAACAGTAGTATCAGCACACGGGCCAATCCACCTGCGTATTGGGGAGTTGTGGATGGTGTTATGGATGGAGTTTCGGATGGCTGTGGGCCTTCGTCCGGGCCTTCGTCTGTGCTCTCATCGAGGTCCTCATTCGTGGCCGAGGAGCGGGCGTCGGTTCGCATCCACGGACGATTCAGGAACCGGTGGGCGGTGGAAGCGCAGCAGAACACGGCGAACAGCATCTGCAATGCCGCGAGCACCACGATGCCTGCGTCATTCGAACCGGTGACATAGCGTGAGAATGCGGCCGTGGCGCCGTATATGAGGGTCAGCGCGATATTGTGCTGGTCAGTGAGGTACGTGGGGTCGGACGGCCACATGTAGTGCGCGGTGGGGTAGATGTCCATCGGGACGAACGAGAAGAAGCCGATATATGGCTGTTTCAACCCGGTCCATTGATTCCAGGCCCAACTGAATTCGCGGATCTGCGAGCGGATGTCGGCGCCGAACGCGGCCAGCAGGGTGGTGGGCACCCATAACCATCCGATGAAGAACACCAGAGCGAGCTTCCAGAACCGGTTCGTGCCCCGCACAATCCACCGGTCCAGAACCGCCATCGCATACATGATGGCGCGGCCTGCGACCGGCAGTATGGCGCGTATCCGCGAGGCATGGGCCGTGGCAGATTCAGTAGAGCCATTCGCGTCGGATCGGCGGTCGCCGGGGTTCGTGCTGGTTGGGATTGTGCTGTCAGTGGCGTCATGGGCGGGAACCGCATTATCGGCGACCGTGCCGGCGACTTCGCGGCCGCTGAATAGACCGCACACGGTGCGCTGGACGCGGCAGAGCCATTGATGCAGCGGCTTGGGCAGCATATGGCCCAGGGCAGCAAAGCGCACCAGCGCCACGACGATGCCGAGATACACGATGAACGAGCCCGCGAAAATGGCAGTATTGGTCCAATTCCAATGCGCGATGGTGCCGTTGTCGAAATCCCAATACAGCGGTCCTACAGCAGTGCACAGCGCCAGCCACAGGCATGCCGATACGGCCAATGCCCAACGCGCGGCGGAACCGATGCGTGCGAGTCGTGGATGGGCAGGGCCTGTCGTGTCTGGCTGTAGGGATACTGGTCGGGTCATGGTTGCAATGGTAGCCGGTAATGCCAACGGATGGGGATAGGTTGTGAGCCTGCTCACCTGTGAGCGTTCACACGTCGCCAAGAGTCGTTTTTCCTTGGAAATACGCCGATTTCGGGTAGTGTATCGCTCGTTTTCAGGCGAAGAATACGGTAACGTGTTGCCCATGATACATACACTGTCTATTGCACAACCTCGGTTGCCTCGAACCGAGGCGGTGGCGGATCGGGTCATCAGCGTCGATGAGACCGACTCCACCAACGCGCTTGCCGCGTCAATGATCACTGATGGCTCATTGACGCTGCCCTCGCATACGGCACACGGCCTCGCGGTCGTCGTGGTGGCAGCCGACAGCCAGGTTGCCGGACACGGCCGCAACGGGCATACCTGGATCAGCCAGCCGGGCAGCTGCTCGACAATATCGTATGTGGTGCGTGTGCCGCGCGCAATCGCGCTGGATGAGACCATCAACGGTTGGCTGCAGATGATCGCGGGCCTGGCCACCCTGGATGCGCTGAACGGGATGATCGAGGCGTCGGGGGCCTCGATGATCGATGCCGAACACTTCCTGGAGCTGAAGTGGCCCAACGACGTGTACTGCCACGGTCTGAAGCTTGGCGGACTGCTATCGCAGGTGGTCATGTTGCCACCGTCCGATGTCGCACAGTCCAGTAATGCGCAGTCCGATGGCGCACAGCCTGACTCGGCCGGGCGCGATGACGATGTGGCGTTGGTGATCGGCGTCGGCCTGAATCTGGCGTTACCGCCTACGCTGCTGCCCACATCGCAGTCGACGTCCCTGCAGTTGCATGCCAGCGGCCTGCCGCCGTTCGTCACGATGCGCGACGCCATCGCCGCGCGCGAGGTGAATGGTTTGCGCGAACGGCTGACGGCGTTCATCGCCGACCCGCAGGGTGCCATTGCGGCCCTGCATGAGGAGATGCACGCCGTCTGCTGGGCGAGAGGTCGTGAAGTGGAAGCCCACTTCACCGATGGAACCGCGCTCGCCGGCACCGCAGTCGGCTTGGACGATGACGCTTCACTGATTCTGCGCACGGCAGATGGGGCGGAGCATACTGTGCACACTGCGGATGTCGGTGTGCTGTAAGGTGTCACCGGCGTCAATGCTGCACCGGTGATGAAAAGAAACAGAGAGAATGGTTTGGGCCACGGGCGAATACCCGTGGCCCAAACCATATCAATAGGGCGTATTGCAGCAAGTCATTGCCGCAGCATCATCAGCGTCCGAGCTTGCTCAGCCCGGTAGTAGCCAGCGCCGCCACGACGGCCTTGACGGCGTCGCCGGCGATGAAGCCCATCGAGGCGAGCGTCACGGCGAGCGCCGGCGCGCCGGTCAGTGCGGACTGCACGGTGATGCCGAACGCATACACCACCACAACGCCTCCGATGATGGCGGCCAGCATGTAGCGGCCTGCGGTCATCGCGGCGGCACCGAAGGACGACGTGTCGGCCTTGCCGCGCAGCAGGGCGATGGCCACGGCACCGGGCAGGAAGCCCAGGATGAAGCCAGCGCTCGGGCCCACCAGAGCCATCGTGGATGCACCGCCGGCGAACACCGGCAGCCCGGCGGCACCGGCCGCGATGTACAGCGCCAGTGCCGATCCGGCTTGTCTCCACGTCAGCATCAGCCCGGCGAGCATCACCACGAATGTCTGCAGTGTGATAGGAACCGGAGTGCCCGGAACCGGAATCTCGCCGGCTGCGGCGGATAGCCAGAGCAGTACGGCGAACAGCACTGGCTTCCATGAGACGGCTGCGACGCGGCGTGCGACGGTGGATGCGGAGGCGGACGGTGCCGCGGTAGGTGTGGTTTGCATGATCGAATCCCCTTTGGTGGTGTGGCGTGGACAGCCGGTGTATTCGGAGCCTTCCCCAACTATGAAAGCCATCGTACGGTTGTTCGCTTTCGTGCGGTTTCGTATCAAAGTACAAAAAACCGAGCGCTTCTTTGTCGGGCATTGACGAAATTGTTGTTATCGTCAACTGGCGGACACTGTTGGTGCCATAGCCGCAAACGTTGCAATTCCGCGGAAAATCAGCGGTGTATCGTCCGGTTACGTAACCGGAACCTACGCGGCCGTTTGTTGCCGCCCTACAAAACAGGATGATCGCTTTTGTGCGGACGGCGATTGCCGGAACCTGATGGCAAGGGGAAAATCTGTCAATATGACTCAAAGTGTCAACAAACTACTGATCGCGAACCGAGGGGAAATCGCGCTTCGCGTGGTGCGTACGGCGAAGGAGATGGGGATCTCCACGGTGGCCGTGTACGCCGAGCAGGATCGCAACAGTCGATATGTGAGCATGGCGGATGAAGCCTATCTGCTTTCGGGGGATACCTACAAGGACACCTATCTGAACGAGGACCTGCTCATCGATATCCTCCACCGCACGGGGGCGAACGCCGTGCATCCCGGATACGGATTCCTCTCCGAAGTGCCGAGTTTCGCATCCAAGGTCGAAGAGGCCGGGGCGATCTGGGTGGGGCCGCATCATACCGCGCTGGTCGATCTCGGCGACAAGATCACCGCGCGCCGCGTGGCGTTGCGCGCCAAGGTGCCGCCGGTGCCGGGCCTGTCCGAGCCGGTGACCGATGTGCGCACGCTGCTCGATTTCGCACACACCCACGGCTATCCGATCATGATGAAGCGCACCGATGGCGGCGGCGGCCACGGCATCACCGTGGTCCATGACGACGAGGAGCTGCGGCGCTTCTACATGAACCATGACGCGTTGCAGGGCGGCGATCTCAAGGAATACTTCATCGAAAAGTTCGTGGATAAGGCCCGCCACGTGGAGACCCAGTCCGGACGCGACTCCCACGGCAACTTCACCGTGTACTCCACGCGCGACTGCTCGCTGCAGCGGCGCAACCAGAAACTGGTGGAGGAGGCGCCGGCCCCCTTCCTGAGCGAGGAAACGGTGGCCACGCTGGAGGAATACTCCCGCAGGCTGTTCACCACCGTGGGCTATGTGGGTCTGGGTACCTGCGAGTTCATGGTGACGCCCAACGGCAAGGTCTACTTCCTGGAAGTCAATCCCCGACTGCAGGTCGAGCATACGGTCTCCGAAGAGGTCAGCGGCCTCGACCTGGTGCGCGAACAGCTGGTGATCGCCGACGGCGGCGAGCTCACCCGCGCCCCCGAGCCGCGCGGCCACAGCTTTGAGCTGCGCATCACCAGTGAGGACCCCGCCACCAACCTGACACCCGGTTCCGGCACGCTCGAGAAGATCCAATGGCCGGCCGGCCCCGGCGTGCGCATCGACACCGGCGTGGAGCAGGGCGACACCATCTCGCCGAAATTCGACTCGATGATGGGCAAGGTGATCGTCACCGCGCAGAACCGCGCCGACGCCGTGGCCCGCGTGCGCCGCGTGCTCGACGAGCTGGTGATCGAAGGCGTGCCCACGCCGATTCCCCTGTACAAGGAGATCTTCCGCAACGACGATTTCACCGTCGAGCATGGCCATCCGTTCTCGGTGACCACCAAATGGCTGGAGCGCACGTATCTGAACCGCACGCCCGCCTCCGCCGCCTCCGGCCAGCCGGCGTCGCTGGCCGGCGCCCCGGCTGCCGCCATACCGGACAAGTCCAAGTCCGAGACCTTCGTCATCGAGATGAACAACCGCCGCGTCACGCTCACCGTGCCGATGGACATCGTGGAGAACCTCACCGGTTCGGCCCGCGCCCGCAACGCCAAGCGCCCCACGCAGCCGCTGCGCGGCGCCGGACTGCATAACGTTGGCTCTGGAGCTGCGGCCGCCAACGACGGCGCCAAGTCCGGCATCATCGCCTCCCCGATGCAGGCGGTGGTCACGCGCATCAACGTGTCCGAAGGGCAGCAGGTGGCCAAGGGCGACCTGCTCGTGGTGCTCGAATCGATGAAGATGGAGAACTATGTATACGCTCCGGCCGCAGGCGAGGTGAAGAAGATCTTCGTGAGCCCCGCCGACGGCGTGGAGGCGGGCGACACGTTGGTCACGCTGGACGTGAACGCCGGCAAGGCCAAAGCCGCTGCGGCTGCGCCGGGGTCTCTCCCTCAGTCGGCTGCGCCGACAGCTCCCTCGTCAGAGGGAGCCGATAAGGCAGCGGATTCCAAGAAGGAGGCGGCCAAATGACCGACATCATGGATTCTCCGGCGGTGAAGGCCGCGCAGGCCGCAGCAATGGCTGCCGGGGCCGGGGCTGCGACCGGCAACGTCGGCGTGGGGGATGCCGCCGGAGCCGCCGAGGCGTCCGTGGCCCAGCCGTCCGGTCACCAGCCGTTGCGCGCTGCCGTGATCAAAGCCGCGGAACTGGCCCGTGCGGCCGAAGAGCGCGCCCGGGACAAGCAGCACGCCAAAGGCAAGAAGACCGCGCGTGAACGCTTGGATCTGCTGTTCGACACCGGCACGTTCGAGGAGATCGGCCGATTCCAGGGCGGCAACATCGCCGGCGGCAACGCAGGTGCCGCTGTCATCACCGGCTTCGGTCTGGTCTATGGCCGCAAGGTGGCCGTCTACGCGCAGGACTTCTCGGTCAAGGGCGGCACTCTGGGCACTGCAGAAGGCGAGAAGATCTGCAGGCTCATGGATATGGCCATCGAGCTCAAGGTGCCGATCGTGGCCATCGTGGATTCCGGTGGCGCGCGCATCCAGGAGGGTGTCGCGGCCCTGACCCAGTACGGGCGCATCTTCCGCAAGACCTGCGAAGCCAGCGGATTTGTGCCGCAGCTGAGCCTCATCCTCGGCCCGTGCGCAGGCGGCGCGGTCTACTGCCCGGCCCTGACCGACCTCATCATCATGACCCGCGAGAACTCGAACATGTTCGTCACCGGCCCGGACGTGGTCAAGGCGGCCACCGGCGAGACCATATCGATGGCCGATCTGGGCGGCGGGGAAGTGCATAACAAGGTATCCGGCGTGGCCCACTACCTCGGCGAGGACGAATCCGACGCCATCGACTACGCGCGCACCGTGCTCGCCTACCTGCCGTCCAACTCGGACGGCAAGCCGCCCGTCTACGCCTACGCGGCAACCCGCGCCGAACGCGATACCGCGAAACGGCTGGCCACCATCGTGCCCGCCAACGAACGTCAGCCCTACGACATGCTCGACGTGATCCGATGCATCGTCGACTACGGCGAGTTCGTGCAGGTGCAGGAGCTCTTCGGCGCCTCGGCGGTGGTCGGATTCGCCTGCATGGAAGGCAGGCCGGTGGGCATCGTGGCGAACCAGCCGAATGTGAGGGCCGGCATCCTCGACGTCGATTCGTCCGAAAAGGTGGCCCGGTTCGTACGTTTGTGCGATGCCTTCAACCTGCCCGTGATCACGCTCGTCGATGTGCCCGGATACAAGCCCGGTTCCGATCAGGAGCACGCCGGCATCATCCGCCGTGGCGCCAAGGTGATCTACGCCTACGCCAACGCGCAGGTGCCGCTGGTGACCGTGGTGCTGCGCAAGGCGTTCGGCGGCGCGTACATCGTGATGGGCTCCAAGGCCATTGGCGCGGACCTGAACTTCGCCTGGCCCAGCTCCCAGATAGCGGTACTCGGCGCGGCCGGTGCGGTGAACATCATCCACCGTCACGATCTGGCCAAGGCCAAGGCCGCCGGACAGGACGTGGAGGCGCTTAGAGCCAAATACATCAAGGACTACGAAACCAGCACGGTCAACGCCAACCTCTCGCTCGAAATCGGGCAGATCGACGCGATGATCGACCCCGAACAGACCCGTGAGGTGATCATCGAATCACTGAACACACTCGCCACCAAGCGCCGCGTACGCCATACCACCAAACACCACGGCAACCAGCCGCTGTGACCCCGGCGGCCAGCTTGGCGGATCGAACTACCGAACGTACCCAACAGAACAAATCCATCAAACCAACGCAACAGTCCTACGCAACAATCACAGATAGGAACACCATGACCACCTTCTTCCTCAACCGCCTGGCCTCCGAGCCGCATGCGCTCGCCTTCGCCGGACAGTCCACCCCGTGGCCGGTCGCGCTCGCCGACCAGACCACCGATCCCAGCCTCGCCGAGGCGCTGCACAACCATGCCGCAGCCGCCCATCGTCTGCTGGCACCGGTCGCGGCCGACCTGCTCGCCACCACCGGCCGCCCGGTCGACCTGTTCGGCTTCACCCCGAACCCGGCCCGGCTCGGCGCGGCAGCAGACGCCACCGCATCCGTGGAAGGCATCGCGCTGACCCAGCTTGGTGCACTGCTCGACCTTGAACACCTCGGGTACGCCCTTTCCGAAGCCAAGCCGGTCGCCGTTCTGGGACATTCACAGGGTGTGCTCGCCGTGCACATGAGCCGTGCCATCGAGGAGGCCGGCTCCGTCGAGGCCGCATCGGACGCGCTGAACGAGATCCTGGCGACCGCCGCCCTGATCGGCGCCGCTGGTACACGTCGCGTCCGCGAACTCGGCCTCAACGCCAAGTACGGCGACGCCACTCCGATGCTTTCGGTCAAAGGCGCGGACAAGGCCCAGGTCGAGACGCTGATCGATCGCGTCCGCGAATCCGGCCGCGCCCGTGGCCCAATCTCCATCGCCGTCACCAATTCCAGCAACCATTACGTACTGTCCGGCTACCCTGAGGACCTGTCCGCGTTCGCACTCGAAACCGAGCGCGAACACAAGCATCAGGCCAAGCTGCGCGAGCAGAAGCTGCGCGGCGGCACCGTGTTCGACCCGACCCTCGAATACCTCGACGTCACCCTGCCGTTCCACTCCCCGCTGATGAACGAGGCGGTCGAGCAGGCCGTGGATTGGGCCGCCTCCTGCGGCTTCGACCAGGACCGCACCCGCGCGCTCGCCGAGGAAGTGCTGGTAAACCATGTGGATTGGAATGCGCGCGTCAAGCACCTGCTGGACATCGCCGAGGACCCTGCCAAGCTCTGGATCGTCGATCTGGGACCGGGCAACACCGTGGGCAAGCTGATCGGCAACGTGGTCGAGGGCACCGGCGTCGGCGTGGTCGAAGCCACCACGCTGGCTGAGCGCGCGGGGCTGTCCACCTTGGACGGCGAACCGGAGCGCACCCAGAACTGGAAGACCTTCGCTCCGCACGTGGTCAGCACGCCGGCCGGCGACAAGCTGGTCACCAAGTTCTCCCGTCTCACCGGCAAGCCGCCGGTGCTGCTGCCGGGCATGACACCCACCACCGTCGACCCCGAGATCGTGGCCGCGGCCGCCAACGCCGGATACTGGGCCGAACTCGCCGGCGGCGGTCAGGTGACCGCCGAGGTGTTCGACCGCCATGTGGCCGCACTGGAGAAGGAGCTCGAGGAAGGCCGCACCGTCGAATTCAACGCGATGTTCATGGACCGCTACCTGTGGAACCTGCAGTTCGGCTCCTCGCGCATCGTGCCCAAGAAGCGCGCATCCGGTGCCCCGTTCGATGGCGTGGTCGTGTCCGCCGGCATCCCGGAGCTCGACGAAGCCGTGGCGCTGATCAAGTCCCTGCACGCCGACGGCCTGCCGTATGTGAGCTTCAAGCCGGGCACCGTCGACCAGATCCGTCAGGTCGTGCACATCGCCAAGGCCGTGGCCCCCGCCGTCATCATGATCCAGGTGGAAGGCGGCGAGGCCGGCGGCCACCACAGCTGGGAGGCATTGGACGACCTGCTGTCCGCCACCTACGCCGACGTGCGCGCCTGCGACAACCTCGTGTTGATCGCCGGCGGCGGCATCGGCACCCCCGAACGTGCCGCCGACTACATCTCCGGCCAGTGGTCGCGCGCCTACGGTCTGCCCGACATGCCGGTGGACGGCGTGATGGTCGGCACCGCGGCGATGACCGCCAAGGAAGCCCACACCAGCCCTGAGGTCAAGCAGCTGCTGGTCAAGACCGCCGGCATCCCGGCCGACGCCAAGTCCGACGACGTGTTCGCCCCGCAGGCCGCCCACTGGGTGCCGTCCGGCAAGTCGGTCGGCGGCGTGTCCTCCGGCCTGAGCCACCTGCACGCCGACATCTACGAGCTCGAGAACGATTCCGCCGAATGCGGCCGACTGCTGGTGCGCGTGATGAAGCACCCCGAGGAGCTGGACTCCCGCCGCAAGGAGATCATCGAGGCGCTGAACAAGACCGCCAAGCCCTACTTCGGCGATCTTGCCTCCATGACCTATCTCGAATGGGCGCAGCGTTTCGCCGAACTCGCCTTCCCTTGGGTCGATCCGACCTATGTCGATCGCTTCCAGCACCTGCTGCAGCGTATCGAAGCCCGTGTGAGCGGCACTGATTCCGGCGCATTCGCCTCCCGCATCTTCGCCGCCGAGGGGACTTCCGCCGAAGCCGCCGCTGCCGCCGGTCTGCTGACCCGCAGCGACATCGCCGCCGATCCGGCACCGGCGCTGGCCAAGCTCGCCGAAGCGTATCCGCAGGCAGCCGAACTCAAGATCGTGCCCGCGGACGTGGCCTGGTTCCCGGTACTCGTGCGCGAATACCCCAAGCCGATGCCGTTCGTGCCGGTCATCGACCACGACCTGCTGCGCTGGTGGGGCCAAGACCAGCTCTGGCAGTCCGAGGACTCCCGGTATTCCGCCGATTCCGTGCGCGCCATCCCCGGACCGATCTCCGTGGGCGGCATCACCACCGTGGACGAGCCGATCGCCGACATCCTCGGCCGGTTCGAGAACGCGGCCATCGACCGTGTGAAGGTGGCCGAAAAGGACGAGGAATCCGAGGAGACCGGAACCGAGGCCCTGCAGGCCTCCGATGCGCCCGAAGCAATCGCCTCGGGCAAGTCCAAGAAAAACAAGAAGGGCAAAGGCAAGGGGAAGGACAAGGCCAAGAACCTCGCCGAATCCACTGTCTCCGATGATGCGGCCGCCGAGTCCGAACAGCCGTTCGCCGCATTGGGCGAGGCTTCGGATGCCGAAGACTTCATCCGCAAGTCCCCGAACATCTCCTGGGTCGGCCACATCACCGACAATCCCGCATACGGCACTGCCTTGGGTGATAAGAACTATGAGATCACCGCAGTGGATGCGTCGAACGGCAAGTACGACCTCGACATCCATCTCGACACCTACTGGGACAACGACCCGGACGGCGGCACCTCCAAGCACGCCGTGCGCGACATCGTCATCCCGCTGGTCGTGGACGGCACCGAACCCGGCCGTGTGCCGGTGGTCGACCGCGAGCGTCTTATCCCGGACGTGTACGCGATGCTCGCCGCAACGGCAGGCATCGGCAACACCGCCATCACCGGAGACAAGCTCGTCGCGATGCCTGAGATTGTGGCGGCCGAGGGCAGGCCGTTTGGCGAAGCGCACGCCACCTACACCCTGTCCGCCAACCTCGGCTTCGACCATGAGGCGGCCACCGGCGCGGCGCTGCCCGCCACGCTGCAGCCCAGCCGCATCGCGCCGGACGCGCTGGTCGGTCCGGCATGGCCGGCGATCTACGCGGCGCTCGGTTCCGTGTACGTGGACGGCTACCCGGTGATCGAGGGCCTGCTCAACGCCGTGCACCTCGACCATCTCATCGAACTCGAGGTCGATGAGGAGGAGCTGCTGCGCCATACCGGCGAAACCGTGAACCTCACCTCCTGGGCGGAGGACTACTTCGAATCCGCATCCGGCCGTGTGGTCACCATCCACGTGACCCACACCGCCGCCGACGGCACGCTGCTCGCCCGCGAAACCGAGCGTTTCGCCATCCGAGGCCGCGTCTACTCGGATGCGCTGCCGGCCGACGCGCCCGAATTCGGCGACGCGGCCCATGACGAGGTCGAAGCCACTCCCCGCCGCCTGCTGCGCCGCGTGAAGGTTACCGCCCCCACGGACATGACCGCGTTCGCCCGCACTACCGGCGACTTCAACCCGATCCACACTTCGGTGCGCGGCGCACGCATCTCCGGTCTGCAGGCACCGCTCGTGCACGGCATGTGGCTGTCCGCCACCGCCCAGCACGCGGTGCAGGCATTGGACGAGAAGGGCGCCCACTATGAGATTGCCGGCTGGACCTACAACATGTACGGCATGGTGCAGCTGGGCGATGTCGTCGAGATCTCCGTGGAGCGCGTCGGCAAGGTGCGCCACGGCGGCATGACCTTCGAGGTCACCTGCCGCATCGACGGCCAGCTCGTCTCCCGCGGCACCGCGCTGGTGCGCGCGCCCCGCGCGGCCTTCGTCTACCCCGGCCAGGGCATCCAGAAGCAGGGCATGGTGCTCGACGAGCGCGCCAAGTCCGCCGCCGCCCGCGATGTGTGGGAGCGCGCCGACAAGCTCACCCGCGCCAAGCTCGGCTTCTCGATCATCGGCCTCGTGCGCGATAACCCCAAGGAACTCACCGCCAACGGCGTCACCTACCGTCATCCGGAAGGACTGCTCAACCTCACCCAGTTCACCCAGGTGGCGCTCGCCACCGTGGCCTTCGCGCAGACCGCCCGTCTGCGCGAGGCCGGCGCCGACATCTGGCCCGCCTACTTCGCCGGCCACTCGCTCGGCGAATACAACGCGCTGTCCGCGTTCGCCGGCGTGATTCCGTTGGAGACCGTGCTCGAGCTCGTGTTCCACCGCGGCTCCACCATGCACCATCTCATCGATCGCGACGCCCAAGGCCGCTCCAACTACCGCATGGGCGCGCTGCGTCCGAACCAGTTCGGCGTGGACGACGCGCACGTGCGTGACTACGTGGAATCCGTGGCCAAGGCCAGCGGCGAGTTCCTGCAGATCGTGAACTACAACCTCGCCGGCCAGCAGTACGCCATTGCCGGCACGATCGCCGGTCTCAAGGCGCTCAAGGAGGATGCGAACCGCCGCGCCAAGGAGGCGGGCGGCAAGCCTGCCTTCATGCTGGTGCCCGGCATCGATGTGCCGTTCCACTCCACACTGCTCAGGAAGGGCGTGCCGGAGTTCCGCGACAAGCTCGACGCGCTGCTGCCGCAGCACATCGACTATCGCGGACGTCTGGTGGGCCGTTACATCCCGAACCTTGTGGCCGCACCGTTCGAAATGACCAAGGAATTCGCCGCAAAGATCCTCGAAGTGGTGCCGTCCGAGCGTATCAAGGAGGCGCTGGACAACCCGGCCGTGTGGGATTCCTACGCCGCCGACGACCAGAAGCTCGGCCGACTCCTGCTCACCGAGCTGCTCTCCTGGCAGTTCGCATCCCCGGTGCGTTGGATCGAGACCCAGGCGCTGCTGTTCGGCAAGCGCGAACAGTGCGGCCTCGGCGTCGAGGAGTACGTGGAGGTCGGCCTCGGCAACGCGCCGACCCTGGCCAACCTCGGTGCCAAGACCCTGCGCCTGCCCGCGTTCGCCGGCAACGATACGGTGGTCTACAACGTCGGCCGCGATGAAGGCCGCGTGTACATGACCGATTCGGATTCACTGATGCCCGAAGAGGACACGGACGAGTCCGCTGGAGCCTCGTCCGCGGCTCCTGCGCCGGTCGAAACCGCTCCCGCCGGCGGCTCCGCAGTCGCCAAGTTGGGTTCGGCCCCCTCTGACGGGATCTTGCCGTTAAGCGAGAAGTCCAGTGGACTTCTCGCAGGCAAGATGCGAGACGACAGTCGAGCTGAAAAAACGGCCGAAGGCTCTGTAATTGCAGGACGGGCTGGCACGGCGCACGCCGTGACTGGGGGAGAGAAGCAGGCAAGTACCGCGTCCGCTCCAGCGGTCTCCGCTCCCGCCGGTGCTCCGTCGGGAGCCTCCGTGCCGGACCTCCCGTTCAAGGCCTCCGACGCCATCGGCGTGCTCATGGCCTACTCCGCCAAGCTGCGCATCGACCAGATCGGCAGCAACGACACCACCGACACGCTGACCAACGGCGTCTCCTCGCGTCGTAACCAGCTGCTCATGGACATCAGTTCCGAGCTCGGCGTGGCCAGCGTGGACGGTGCGGCCGAGGCCACGCTCGACAAGCTCGCCGTCATCGTCAACAAGGCAGCCCCGAACTACAAGCCGTTCGGTGCAGTGCTGTCCGAAGCCCTGCGCGACCGTCTGCGTGCGCTGTTCGGCGCCGCAGGCGTCAAGCAACAGTACATCCGCGACCGCGTGACCAACGTCTGGCAGCTCGGCGAGGGCTGGGTGGCCAGCGTACTCGCCGCGCTCCTGCTCGACACCCGTGAAGGCGCCAGCTCCCGCGGCGGCGATCTGGCCAAGCTGCCTACCTCGGCCGTGCAGAACAAGTCCGAGGCCGACAAGCTCATCGATGCCGCCGTCGAAGCCGTGGCGCAGCTTAAGGGCGTTGCCGTCGCACTGCCCACCGCCGGTGGCGCTGCTGGCGGTGCCGTGGTCGACTCCGCCGCGCTGGACGCCTTCGCCGAGAAGGTCACCGGTGCCAACGGCGTGCTCGCCGCCACCGCCCGGTTCGTGTTGGGCGAGCTCGGCGTGGCCGCGCCTGTGCCCGAGGAAGGCGAGGATGAGAACGCGGCCGTAGTGGCCGCCGTCGAAGCCGAACTCGGCTCCGACTGGCCCAAGCAGGTGGCACCGCGGTTCGACGCCAACAAGGCCATCCTCTTCGACGACCGTTGGGCCTCCGCCCGCGAGGATCTGGCCCGCGCGTTCTATGAGCAGGACGCTTCGGCTCTGAACGGCAGCTTCATCGGCCTCGGCAAGGCCATCGCAGCCGAAGCCCAGTGGTATGCCTCTCAAGCTCCCTCTGATGAGAGAGCTGGCGTGCGCAGCGCGACTGAGGGAGAGACCAAGAGCATCCTGCGCGATGCCTTCGCTCGCGTCGCTTCTGAAGCCCTCGAAGCCGTCGCCGACAAGAACGCATCCCGCTTCGCGAACGACATCGCCATCGTGACCGGCGTGAGCCCGAACTCGATCGCCGCCCAAGTGGTCGAAGGCCTGCTCGCTGGAGGCGCCACCGTGGTGGCCACCTCGCACAGCTTCAAGCCGTCCATCAAGGCATGGGCCAAGCAGGCGTACCGCGAGCACGCCACCGGCAGCGCCAAGCTCTGGCTGGTCCCGGCCAACCTGTCCAGCTACCGTGACGTGGACGCGCTGGTCGACTGGGTAGGCCACGAGCAGAAGAAGACCTCCGGCGCCACCACGACCATCCTGAAGCCGGCGTGGGAGCCGACCCTGTTCTTCCCGTTCGCCGCCCCGCCAGTGCACGGCACCTTGGCCGACGCCGGCGACCTGTTCGAATCGCAGGCCCGACTCATGCTGTGGGGCGTGGAACGCGCCATCGCCGGCTTCTCGAAGATCGGCGAGGACACCAACGTGCAGCACAAGCTGCACGTGGTGCTGCCCGGCTCCCCGAACCGTGGCGTCTTCGGTGGCGACGGTGCATACGGTGAAGTCAAGAGCGCCTTCGACGCCATCGTGAACCGTGCGCGCGCCGAGCGCGACGCATGGGCCGGTCGCGTGACCTTCGCCCACCCGAAGATCGGCTGGGTGCGCGGCACCGGCCTCATGGGCGGCAACGATCCGCTGGTCGCCGTCGTCGAGCGCCATGGCATCCACACCTATTCCACCGCGCAGATCGCGGTCAGGCTGCTCGACCTGTGCACTGCGGAATCGCGTGCGGCAGCCGTCCAGCATCCGCTCGACGTGGACCTGACCGGTGGCCTCGGCAGCGAGCCCATCGACATCAAGGCCCTGCGCGCGGAGGCGATGGCCGACGCCGCTAAGGAAGCTCCCTCTGATGAGGGAGCTGGCGCGCGCAGCGCGACTGAGGGAGAGAAGCCGGAGAACAGCGCCGAAGGCTCCGCCATCAAGGCGCTGCCCACCCCGATTATCGCCAAGCAGGCCCCGGTCGACCTCGCTGATTGGCAGAGCGTCACCGCCCGCCCGGAGGACGAGATCGTCATCGTGTCCATCGGCGAGCTGGGCCCATGGGGCTCCGGCCGCACCCGTGCGGAAGCCGAACTCGGCATCCACCCGGACGGCACCGTCGACCTGAGCGCCGGAGCGGTGCTCGAACTGGCGTGGAGCATGGGCCTGCTTACCTGGCAGGACAGCCCGAAGCCCGGTTGGTATGACACGGACGGCAACCTGGTGCCCGAGGAGGACATCGCCGAACGCTACCACGACGAGGTCGTGGCCCGCTCCGGCATCCGTCCGTTCGAGACCGGCATGGGCAACGACTACAAGGACGGCGCCGACGAGGAGGAAGCCGAGGTCTACCTCGACCACGACGTCACCTTCTCCGTGCCGTCCGAGGAGGTTGCGCGCGAGTACGTCAAGCTGGACGAGGCGCACACCTCCATCGCCGCGGATGCTGAATCCGGCGAATGGAACGTGACCCGTCACGCCGGCTCGATGATTCGCGTGCCGCGCCGCGCCACCATGACCCGCACGGTCGGCGGCCAGTTCCCGACCGGCTTCGACCCGACCCGCTGGGGCATCCCGGCCTCGATGGTCGGCGACGTGGACGAGATCGCGCTGTGGAACATCGTGACCACCGTGGACGCCTATCTGGCGGCCGGCTTCACCCCGACCGAAATCCTCCAGTCGATTCACCCCTCGTTGGTGGCTTCGACCCAGGGCACCGGCTTCGGCGGCATGATGTCGATGCGCAAGCTGTACCTCGACCGCTTCCTGAACCACGAGATCCCGACCGACATCCTGCAGGAGGCGCTGCCGAACGTGGTGGCCGCGCACGTCATGCAGTCCTACATCGGCGGTTACGGCAATATGATCCAGCCGGTCTCCGCCTGCGCCACCGCCGCTGTGTCGCTGGAGGAGGGCGTCGACAAGATCGCGCTCGGCAAGGCCGACTTCGTGGTCACCGGTGCAATCGACGACATCGGCGTGGAATCGGTGATCGGCTTCGGCAACATGAACGCCACCGCCAACTCCGAGGAGATGTACGGCAAGGGCATCGACGCGCGCTTCTTCAGCCGCGCGAACGACCGTCGCCGTGGCGGCTTCCTGGAGTCCCAGGGTGGCGGCACGATCCTCGTGACCCGTGGCGACCTGGCCCTGAAACTCGGCCTGCCTGTCGCGGCCGTGGTCGGCTTCATCCACAGCTACGCGGATGGCGCACACACCTCGATTCCGGCACCGGGCCTTGGCGCCCTAGCGGCCGGCCTCGGCGGTCGCGACTCCAAGCTGGTGCATGATCTGGCCCGTCTTGGTGTCACGGCGGACGACATCGCCGTGGTCTCCAAGCACGATACGTCCACCAACGCCAATGACCCGAACGAGTCCGAGCTGCACAACACGCTGGCCCACGCCATCGGACGCGCGGACGGCAACCCGCTGTTCGTGATTTCGCAGAAGACGCTCACCGGCCACGCCAAGGGCGGTGCCTGCGTCTTCCAGGTCAACGGCCTGACGCAGCTGTTCAAGTCCGGTGTGATTCCGGGCAATGCCTCGCTCGACTGCGTCGATCCGAAGCTTGAGCGCGACGATCACATGGTCTGGCTGCGCAAGCCGCTGCGCATCGGTGGCGGTGAGGACGAGTTCGGTCGCGTCACGCCGGGCCGTCCGGTCAAGGCCGGCTTGGCCACCTCGCTCGGCTTCGGACACGTCTCCGGATTCGTGGCGCTGGTGCACCCCGGTGCCTTCGAGGCCGCCGTGGCCAAGGCTGACGGCGAGGCCGCGCTGGAGGCTTGGCGCGAGCGTGCCAACGCGCGTCTGGCGGCAGGTCAGCGCCACCTCGAGGAAGGCATGATGGGCCGTGCGGCGCTCTACGAGCCGATCGACAACCGTCGCTTCCATGAGGATGGTCGTGGCTACGACCACCACGAGGTCGAAAAGGCGATGCTGCTGAATCCTGATGCTCGCCTCGGCGAATCCGGCTTCTTCGAAGCCTGATTTCCTCGGTTCGCATCAGGATTCCCTCGCGGGGCACCTGTGGTGTGCCCCGCTCACTTCGCCTACGGGCGATTCGCGCGAAAAGCCCCTTTTCGGAGGGGCTTTCTGCGTTACGAGGGGCTGATTTCCGCTTCTGGGAACATCTATCTGCGTTATGAGGGGCTGCTCGCCAATGTATCTACGGCTATACAGTGCGTGATGACTACGCCATTACGCCGTTTTGTCAGCCGGGTATTGCGGACGGCAACCCCTCGTAGCGCCGATAGATGCTCCTGAAGACGAAAATCAACCCCTTGTAAGCGAGAATGCATGTTTCTACTAGTGGTCTGTCTCACAAATGATTGAGCACTGCTTCTCCTGTCTCTCCCCCAGTCAGCTTCGCTGACAGCCCCCTCGTCAGAGGGGGCCAAAATACCACCGCTGTCTGTTTCATGGCAACGTCCCATCAGGGGGCCAACACCACTCAACCAATTACGAGACGGACCACTAGCTGCGCGCGTTGCCGCAAAGCGAGAATAGGGTCGTGTCGGCAATGCGCGACGGCTTGCTGACAGGTGTTCTACTGTTGAAATGGGTGCAATCAAGCGTTAAGGGAGGCGAATATGGCCATGGGCGTGCGTGGATTGGGTCATGACGTGGTGGATGTATCGGCGTTCGCGGCGCAGCTCGCCGAACCGGGAACGCGCATGCGCTCGCTGTTCTCGGTGCGAGAGGTGCGGCAGGCATTGGAACGCGCGCGCGTCAAAAACAACGGCGAGGCCGTGCATCTGGCGGCCAAATGGGCAGGCAAGGAGGCGTTCCTCAAGGCGTGGTGCGAAGCGTTGGGGGAGAGGCCTTATCCGTTCACGTTGGATGTTTTTCCATGGCGCGAAGTGGAGATCCTTGACGATTCGCACGGTGTGCCGCATGTGATGCTGTCCGGTAGGGCGGCGCGGGAGTTCCGTGATTCGTTGGCTGGCGATGGGCCCTCTGCTGGTTCGTCATTCGCGCCGCGTGCCTCCGGTGGTGGGGCGGCAGGCCGTTGCGCCGGTGATAATGGCGTGCAGCCCTTTCGCGCCGATCGCCCCGATTGTGCAGGTTCGATTCCCGGCGTCCATATCTCTCTGAGCCATGACGGTCCCATTGCTTCGGCTGTGGTGATGGTCGCCGTTTGATTCTCGAGCGATAATCGTCTCAATCGCACTCCCAATCTCGCCCCTTCATCTCACTCCCCATTGCATCCGATGCCTCGCGCGACACAATGTGCATGGGGTCGCTGGGATGCCGGTTCCTCTCCGGTGTGTCGCGCGCCATCCCGTCGAACCGGTTCGATATGATAGGCGTCAACGTCAATCGGTTGACGCAGATATGAAGCATGGAACGAAGGAGTTTCCGATGGCTCAGGGCAACCAGCCGGCACAGCACACAACTATCAGCGACACCAAGGCCGCGCAATCAGCCAAAACCGGCGCGACCAGGGCCGCGACCAAGACCGCGGCGAAGGCCCCAAAGCCAGACAAAACCGCAGCGTCGAAGCGCCCGACCGCAGCCAAATCCGTCACCGCGGCTGCCGCGGCCAAACCGAAGCGCACTGCTCCGAGCCCTGTGTTCCTCTCCCGTCTCGAATCACACAAAGCCGAACTTGAGCGCCTGTTCATGAGCCTGTACGGCGAGCGCGAAACCGCCACGGAAGACTTCAGCGCACTCCTCGGTGCCATGGCCGAAGCCTACGCCGAGCGTCCCGCCGACCTCAAACGTCTCGACAAGTCCCGCGAAGCCGATCCGGACTGGTACAAGCGCGGCGACATGTTCGGCATGACCATGTACACCGACCTGTTCGCCGGCGACCTCAAGAAGCTCGCCGACAAGATCCCGTACCTCAAGGAACAGAAGCTCACCTACCTGCATCTCATGCCGCTGCTCCAGATGCCCCGCCCGAACAATGACGGCGGCTATGCGGTCGAGGATTTCGATACCGTCGACCCGAAGCTCGGCACCAATGAGGACCTCGCGAATCTCGCCAAGAAGCTGCGCCGCGCCGGCATCAGCCTGTGCATCGACTTCGTGATGAACCACACCGCATCCACCCACCGCTGGGCCAAGGCCGCGCAGGCCGGCGACCCGGAATATCAGGATTATTACTTCTGCTTCGATGACCGGACCATGCCCGACAAGTACGAAGAGCATGTGCCGCAGGTCTTCCCGAACACCGCGCCCGGCAACTTCACGTGGAACGAACAGATGGGCAAGTGGGTCATGACCCAGTTCTACCCGTTCCAGTGGGACCTGAACTATCGCAACCCCAAGGTGCTCGTGGCGATGCTCGGCAGTGTGATGCATCTGGCGAATCTCGGTGTGGAGGTCTTCCGCATCGACGCCGTGCCGTACATCTGGAAGGAGCTCGGCACCGACTGCCGCAATCTGCCTCAGGTCCACACCATCGTGCGCATGCTGCGCATCATCCTCGAATGCGTCTGCCCGGCTGTGGTGCTCAAGGGCGAGGTCGTCATGGCCCCCAAGGAACTCGCGGCGTACTTCGGCACTCGCGAAGCGCCCGAGTGCCATATGCTGTACAACGTGTCCGTCATGGTGAACCTGTGGAGCGCGCTCGCCAGCCGTGACGTGCGCCTGCTCAAGACCCAGATCGACAAGCTGGACGCGCTTCCCGAGAACTGCTGGTTCGTCAACTATCTGCGCTGCCATGACGATGTCGGCTGGGGACTGGACGAGGACGTGGAACATGAGCTCGGCATCGATCCGCTCAAGCACAAGGAATATCTGTACCACTTCTACGAGGGCGCGGTGCTCGGCGGCTGGTCGATGGGGGAGCTCTACAACTACGACGAGGCCACGCGCGACGCCCGCAACTGCGGCACCACCGCATCGTTCTGCGGCATCGAAAAGGCCGTCATCACCCATGACAAGCCGTTGCTGGAGACTTCGATCAGGCGAGACCTGCTGATGCATCAGACCATGGCGTTCCTGCGCGGCTTCCCGATGCTCAACTGCGGCGACGAAATCGGTCAGCTCAACGGCTGGGAGTACAAGGATGATCCCGATCGTGTGGAGGACAGCCGCAACCTCCACCGCAGCAAGTTCGACTGGGACAAGGCCGCGCTGCGCAAGAAGCCCGGCACGTTGCAGAACCGTCTATGGAAAGGCATGGAAGGACTGCGCGAGATGCGTCACGACCCGTGCTTTGCCCCGGACGCCTGGGTCTCCACGTGGGATACGTCCAATGATGCCGTGCTCGCCGTGGTCCGCAAGGTTGATGACGCTGTGCTGGTCGGCCTGTTCAGCTTCTCCGAACACGAGCAGCACGTGCATCTGAACCCGGGTGCCGACGAGCAAGGCGCCGCCGTGGTCAGGGAGCCGCTCGACGCTGACCTCGCCCCGTATGAGGCGCGATTCGTGCGGCTGTAATGGCTCTGACGGGTGTTGTGGCGTCGTGAGTATGCGCGACTTGCCGCTTTCTGGGATTTGTGTATAATGTCTCAAGTCGCCAAAAGCGACGCCCTACACGCGGATGTAGCTCAATGGTAGAGCCTCAGTCTTCCAAACTGATTACGCGGGTTCGATTCCCGTCATCCGCTCCAAGCTGAAAGGCCTGAAAATGCTGGTTTCTTAAGGTGTTTCAGCAACGCTCAAGAGTTCTTGTGAGAACATTTTGAGAACAATTGAAAAGAGTCGAGCATATCTCAAAGCATCGAAACCATTGTGGAGTGAAGAGTTGAGGCATGTGCAGTCTAGACTGTCCAAACCGGCGCGGCAAAAGCCCGTGTTCCGGCAGAATCTAGCTGCCTTGGTTCCTCCAGGCCTCTGTAAGGTAAATAAACGCTGTTTAAACGCGCTTTTATGCCAAGTGTGAAAAAAGATATGCAATCGATATTTAAGCGCGTCTAAGGTGCCAAAAAATGGCTTGCAGGGCATGTTTGAAGACAGGCAGTACTCCGAATCTGTCGTTGTAGACCGTTTTTGCCGCCTAGCGGGGAGTTTGCCAAGGGGCCAGAACTGCCCCTCGATGTGCTCCTCGCGCATGCGCCTAGAGTTTATTAAAAAATCCTAAAGACTCTATAGAGAATAGGGTTGTCAAAAAGTGATAACCGTTAACGTCAAAAAGTGATAACCGTTAACCTCAATTATTGATAACCGTTAACGTCAATTATTGATAACCGTTCGCTTGTCAATTATTGATAACCGTTCGTGACTTATTCACATTTTATGTGGATAACGAAAAGAGCCCGCACTAACACATGCGGGCTCTTTCTCAAGCTGGTCTCCAGGCTATATCGTGTTGCTGGTCTTGCCAGTCGTCCAATGTATCTTCGATGCCACGTAGTTTGTGGTACTGGTTGACGAGGGGGATAAGGTCATAAGTTGTTTGATGTCCAGGGGAAGCCCGGGTCTCTCGTGCGATGAGCCCGAGCTTGACAAGTTTGCCGTAGGCGCGCTGCAGAGCCTGCCAGCGTCCTCGATACATCTTCTCGTCGCTGGGGGTGACGCCCCAAAGTTCTTTGATGGTGGTTTCGCATGATGCATAATACAAACAGGTGCGTTGGTATTTTCCGTTCTTATCGTAGTATCCGCGCAAGTTGCCGCGTGGATCGGCTGCGGTTTTAGCCATGTGCCGGAGCACATTGGCTGCGGTATGCGGAACTAGTGCGTGATAGCGCTCCGTTTTGTTACGCATAGGGCGCCGTTCGCGCTTGTGGGCGACTACGAAGCCGGCGTACTCTAGTAGCCGATCTCCCATGGTGCTCCGTTCCCATCCACGCTACAATGGCTGCGGATGATTCGTGTCGAAGGATTCATCATTGAGCCACCGTGAGCGCGGTGGCTTTTTCGTTGTCTGGCGCTCAGCGTTCATGCGGGCATCTCCGCTGTTGAATGGCGCACGGAAGCGGCGAGCCAGGCATCAATGTCGCCCTTGCGGTAGAGCACAGTCTTCGGTGCAGGTTTCAGGAATGCTGGTCCTTGGCCAGCGTATCGCAATTGAGCTAGCTGTCCTTTCGGCAGTGAAGTGTAGGCAGCGGCTTCGTCGGGTGACATGACGACATCATCCGGGTTCGGATTGGTCGCGATTCGTTCCATGAGGCTTGTATAAGTCGATATTGCTGCCATCGTTCTTCCTTTCAGTGAAACTAGTTATCTGAAATGTTGTTTTTCAAGATAACAGCCTTTTCTGATATATGCAAATGGATTCACTGTTTTGCGGTTTTTCTAAAACATGGTCTGCTAAAATCAATCAATATGGAAGAGAATAATTTCGATTCGGTTATTGGCGGCAACATTAGAAGGCTTCGGGTCGAACACAATAAAACGCTTGAAGCCGTTGTGAAGGCAATGCAAGTGTGCGGCTATAAGTGGTCTACGACCACATTGTCGAACATTGAAAGAGGGACGCGTCCTCTTAGGGCATCCGAGATATTTGATTTGCTGCATTGTCTAGGATTTGAAGATCCCGTTTCCCAATTGTCGGCGATTTACGAGACGCCGACGGAATCCCGTTTGAATACGGAGATCCTATGGATGCACTTGGCCCGTGCTGATTTTGAAATTGCGGTGGCTAGATACGACAAAACGCGTGACAACCTTATTGGGATGCTTGAAAGCGAGGAAGCGGCCAAGCGGTTTACGGTGGCCACACAGCGACACTACCGAGAGCTGATTCAGAACGAGGACAAGATGATGGAAAAGGTGATAAGCCAATATCCATTCTTGAAGCACGACCCTTCTGAGACGGAATGAAATATGCCTGGACCGTATGCGTACCAGACCAGAGAGGGGGAGAGGCGGTATTATGTCAAATACCGCCTTCCTGACCATACGCAAAAAACGAAGCGTGGTTTCAAGCGCAAAAAGGACGCACAAGATTATCTGGCGCGAGTAACCATCGATCTCAATGACGGCAATTATGTTGATCCACGGGCCGGGTTGGCCCGCGTGGACATGCTTGCGAAAACCTTTCTTACGGGAAAGAAGGGGGCGGTAAAGCCCAAGTACTATACCGATCTCGAAAGCGCGTGGGAGAACCACGTAAAACCGAAATGGGGAGCACGAGAAATAGGCGTAATTCGTCGTTCGGAAATCCAATCCTGGATTAGCCAATTATCGGAGCACCGCAGCGCGAGTGTGGTCCAACGCGCCCACACAGTGCTTAAGGGGATTTTTGAGATGGCGGTGAGTGACGGGCTGCTCAGGGAATCGCCTTGCAAGAATATCGAGTTGCCGAAAAAGATACGGAAACCGAGAACATATCTCAACGAAAAACAGGTGCTTGACCTAGCCTGTGCGAGTGGTGAGCATGCGACGTTGATACTTGTCTTGGGTTTTTGTGGGTTGCGAATGGGCGAAGCGCGAGGGCTGAGAGTTCGCTGCGTTGATTTCGTTCATGGACGTTTGAACGTGGAGAAGAGCGTAACTCGTGTCAATCGCGAGTATGTGGAAAGCGAACCGAAGACATGGGAAATGCGAAGTGTGCCTGTGCCTGCCTATGTCATGGCTCAGCTGAGCGAGCAATGCCGGGGGAAAGGACCCGATGATCTCGTATTCACTGGGCGTGGACGTGACCGATACCTAGGCGAGTACAGGAAAGGCGCTTATGGTTGGTATTCGCGGGCGCTGGCCTCTTCTGGTGTCCCAGCGCTGACTATGCATGATTTGCGCCATACTGCAGCAAGCATTGCGATTCACAGTGGCGCGAATGTCAAGGCAGTTCAGAGGATGCTTGGACATAAGACGGCGGCGATGACGTTGGATACTTATGCCGACCTGTTCGACAGTGATTTGGATGTTGTCGCCAATCAGGTAAATGAATTGATTCTGAATGCGTCATCGAAAACACGTTGATGCAAAGCAGCACTGTTCCGTGGCGAACGGCGAGCGGTGCGAGTGACCCCGGCAATCTCCACGACCCGAAACCATGAAGCCGCGAATACGGAATACGCATCCATAATCCATGAGACGTCACCAGAGCAAGCAAGTACACCACCCAGCATCCACCAGAACAGTCACCAAACCACAGCACCACCAGCCAGCCATCAACAGCCAGCCCCCCTATACAAAAACCCATAGCAAGCCAGAACTATGAACAAAACAGGAACGATATGCACTTCTTGCACCCATGCCTTTCAGGCACCGCCTTAACGGCGGAGTTCCAACGTTTATCGTGTGGTGAGGCCAGTTTATGGCCGATATCGCGATACAGGTAAAATGACGTTTGCCTATAAATGCCGTCAGGACGGGGAATTGCGATGGCTTTTCACAGTGGTTTCGAGCCGCGCGAAGTGCTGTGCGCGGAGTGCGGCGCACCGTTCGTGGTGGCGCCGAGCGCCAAGGGCGGGGCGCCGGCCATCTACTGCTCGGACGAATGCCGACGAGAGGCCCGCAGAAAGCGCCAGACCGAGCGCATCGCGCGGGCTCGCGCCCGGAGGCACGAGCCGACAACGAGTCCGAGACCCGTCACGGAGAAGATGAGGCAGGCCGGGGAGCTGGCCGAGGCAGGCATGAAACAGGCGGAGATAGCCCGCAGGCTCGGCGTCTCCCAACCGACCGTATGCCAGCACATCCACGACTACAGGACACGTATGGCGGAGGCCGAACGCGCGCGGCTCGCAGCCGAAGCCGAGGCCGAGGAGGAGGAGAGGGAGCAGGACGAACGCGAGAGGACCTACAAGGCATGGCATTGGAGGGTGCGCGCGGCGACGAAGGACCTGCCCATCACCCTGCTGAAGAAAGTGGGCGGCATGGATCTGAACATCCGCACCATGCCGCAGACCCGTGAGGAATGGGACGAGGCCATAGCCGACCTGGACACGGCCATCTCGGACATACGACGAGTCAGGGGCAAACTGGTCAGGCTCAAGGCCCGCATGGCCTAAGGG
>NZ_JFAN01000034.1:0-25019 GCF_006408855.1 Bifidobacterium sp. UTBIF-68
TTGCGGACCGCCGGTTTAAGAGCGTGGCCCATAGCGGCGACTATCCTAGAAAACAAAAGCCAATTCAGATCTAAGGGCGTGACCCGCAAGACTGGGCCATCATTCTAAGAGCGTGACCCGAGAAGAATTATCAACTGGCACATTATGCGACGGTTGATAATCCTCTACAGTTTAAGGGCGTGGCCCGGCCTTGCGGGCCACCGGTTTAAGGGCGTGACCCGGAAGGGAGTCGGACATGAGCCGAGGCATCGGAAAGACCCAACGCATGCTGCTCGACAGGGCCAGGGCCGCGCCCCGCGGCTCATGGGTGATCGTCACCGAGGCCGGGGCAGGGCTCGACGCCACCATGACCAGACTCACCCAAGCCGCACGAGGCCTCGAACGCCGCGGCCTCGTCCAACGCCGCATGCTGCCATGCATGGACGGACACCAACGAGTCGCCATCAGAATCCCCCAATAAGTGCCTCCGGACGCCCGTCATTCGTCGCCTGTCGTTCGTCATGACGCGATATCGGCCGGAAACTGGCCCCGCGTAATCATTAGCGTTGGAATTCCGCCGTTTCGGCGGTGCCTGAAAGGCATGGGTGCAAGAAGTGCATATCGTTTCTGTTTTGTTCATAGTTCTGGCTTGCTATGGGTTTTTGTATAGGGGGGCTGGCTGTTGATGGCTGGCTGGTGGTGCTGTGGTTTGGTGACTGTTCTGGTGGATGCTGTGTGGTGTATTTGCCTATGCATTTGGCTTTTAGCTCTGGCGCATGCATTCTTGTTTCCGGCTAATGGGCCGGAACCTGGTCGGGCCGCAGGAACATGGCCGCAGCCCCTCATCGACCGCATCCGGACGACTCATCAGATTCGAGGGCCACTCCTACAGCAGTGAACACGCCCTCATGACCAAACTCCATGAGAACATGGTGAGAACATTTTAAGGGGAAAAGTGTGATTGCAGAGCTTTGCATTTGTTATAAAAGGCTTGAAAAATAAGAGTTTTGTTCTTGAGAGATTGACGCAAGACGGGTTCGATTCCCGTCATCCGCTCCACTGGTAAAGGTCGGAAACCCAAGGATTTCAAGGGTTTCCGACCTTTTTTCGTTCCTTCTTCGATGCTCCCGTTCACGGCCATGTCGAGCGTATCGAGCGCATCGAGGGCCTCGGACAGGTCGTGGCCATCGGTGACGAGGCCGGGCATGCCCGGGCGGAGTGCCGTGTATCCACCGAGGCTCCGGACGGGTAGGCGAGTTTCCGATTCTTCAATCGTTGATTCCGGCTTGCTTCCGGATCGATTTGACGGTGACGTCGTCCTCGTCTATTCCGGTCTCAAGGATGCCCCTCAACGATTCCGATGCCCGGATTTTCAAAGGACGTTTCCCGGACTGGGTGACGAGGCCCGCACTCATGAGCTCACCCACATACTTTCTCGCGCTTTGCTTGGATAGGCCGATATGATATGCGGCATCGTCCAGCGTCATGGATTTGGATGAGTCGAACATCTCCTCTTGGATTACGCCGTACAGTATCGATGCCGCTTTTGCGGACAGGCCATGTTTTCGTTCAAGCTGCTCGCACATTCTTCCGCCTTTGTTGAGCTGGTCGACTCTGACCTCGAGTTCGTCGATCAGCTCGTCTTGGGATCGTCGGATGAACCCGAGGATGGTGTTCACGAAGAACGTGAGCTCGCCGCAGTTCAGTCTGTCCTCCGCCTCGGTGAATGCCTTGTAGTAGGCGTTCTTGTTCTCCGCGATGGTTCGGGACAGTGACAGCACGGTGGGCATGGTCAGGTCGTGGTTCAGGTACAGGGCTAGGAGGTACCGGCCGGTTCTGCCGTTACCGTCGTAGAACGGGTGGACGTATTCGAACAGGAAGTGCGACATGATGACAGCCGGTAGTCGGGGGATTTCGTCGGAGGTCGCAAGATGGATCATGTTGGTGAGGAGTGCGCCGATGTTGCCTTCGCCTTTGACTCCGTTGTGGATTGCAAGGCCGTGCGGTCCCTGTATCTCCACGTCGCCTTTTCGGAACAATTCGCCGTCCGGCTTGTCGTTCTCATCGATTTCGTCCAGCACGACCTTGTCGTAGATGTCGCGGATGTCCGCGATTCCCGACGGCAGCGCGGTGTCCTTGTCGGTGAGGTTCAGGTACAGCTTGGCGAATTCGCTGAACCGGGCCTTGGAGCCGTCTCCGTCCTTCCTCGCCCTGTCGGCAGCATCCACGGCGTCTAGGATTTCCTTGCGGGTGCTGCGCACGCCTTCCATCTCGTTGGTGGCGAACAGCTCCTCGCTGATGGAGTGCCGTATGTAGTCCCAGTGCATGATGCCGGGAATCTGGTTCCAGAGCCGGGACACCCGCCGTTCGGCGAGGAGTATCCTCTCCGTGAGCATGGATGTCTCGCGTGGCGTGCAGGTGAACAGTTCGCCCAGAGGGGTGATGATTCCGGTTCTGAATGTGGAGTCCGCCTCGAGCCGTTGCCTGGCGAGCTTTGCATGGTTGTTGAAGGCATCGTTCGACTTGTCGGCGTGGAACGACCGCGCCAGGCTCCTATATTTCATATCCATTGCTCAAGCAGTCTTTCCTGATTCCATCATAAATTATAGAAACTATAAGAAAGGGAAAGAAATAAGTCAAGCAAAAGCCGATGAGGATATAAATAATACAATTACAGTGCAATTGGATACGGAAGACGTGAAACAGCGGTAGGCGGCGGCCGCGAACGCGACCATGATGTTTTACGGGGTGGAGTCGAGGCAATCGAATTCCTTGTATTCCAACGATTCCTGTTATTCCGGGGTACGCAATCCCCCTATAGGGGTGTACGCATCCGCTTTCTTCTCTGAATACCTTGACGACTTGTAGGCGCATAGCTGGGCTTCCGGCGTGCGCGGTCGTGAGAGACAGGCAAGGCATATGAAGAGAATCGGACAATGGCTCGCAACGGTTGCGGGCATGATTGGTACAAGCGGCAAGCGGTTGGCGGCCGTCGTTGCCGCTGTGGCGATGCTCGTCGGTGTCGCCGGTGTGAGCGCAACCGCCATGGCCGACAATCGTTCAGACCTGTATGACAATGGAGCTTCACAGGCGAATCCCCAGGACGCTCGGGTCGAATCCCTTCAGGCGCAACGGAAGGAAGCCCTTGCCGAGGCGACTAATCTCAAGGCTGAGGCCATGCCTGCCGCTGCAGGGGATGCCGATCTGGGTGCCCCGACCCATCGTAAATACATCAAATACAACAATGACGGCACCTACTGGCTGAGTCTCGACGTGACGGGAGCCTCCCGCGCCAGTACCGAAGAGAAGCGTCAGCCCGCCGACGTGGTGCTGGTGATGGACACTTCCGCCAGCATGTCATCCTGCACGAGACCGGAATACAGCAATGGCACATGGACCTGTGCCGAGTATGCGAGCCCGTCGCGTTGGGATATCGCCAAAAAGGCGGCTTCCGATCTTGCCGAGAAGCTGCTTACCGACCAGAACGCGGCCCTGCCAGAGGATCAGCAAGTGCAGATGTCCGTGGTTGATTTTGACACCACATCCAGAATCGAAAACCTCGGCAGCGGTCAGTGGAGTACTTCGGCCCAGGCGGTCATCAACTCGTACGACGGCATGGACGTAAGCTATGAGAACGGTGGCGGCACCAACTGGGAAGCCGCCCTTGCGGATGCGAATACACTCAACACCAACCGTGCCGGCGCGCAGAAGTACATCGTATTCGTCTCCGATGGTGCCCCATCATTCCGCAACAGCGAGATGAATACGGATTGCGGCACCTTGAAGGACCCGTCGGATTCGTATACTTACGGCGACTGCGACTACCGCGACACCGAGGGCGTCTACGGCACTGGCCAATCAAATCTCGACTACAACAATTACAACTTCGATGCCGCGGTGCAGGCTGCGAACAAGCGCAACAGTGCCACGCTCTATGCAGTGAGCACCGGTGACGAGGCGAACGACAAGATGACGAAGTTCGCCGAAACGATTGATCCGCACGGTACGTTCTTCGATGGCACCGATGCCACTGGCCTGACCAATGCGTTCGACGCGATCGTGCAGCAGATCACCACTAATTCGTCCTATCAGGACGTGCTCATCAAGGACACCTTGTCCGGATACGCGGTGAACACCGATGCGAACGGCGGTACTGGTTCGTTGGTAGGAACATCCGCCCATAAGGCCGACGGCAGTGATGTGACGCAGACGGATGCCGCCGCCAAGGCCATGACCGCTGATTACGATCCGCAGACCAAACAGCTGGAGCTGAACTTCCCCAAGGGTACGGTGCTCAGCCCGGACGTCACCTATACGGTGTCGATCATGCTCAAGCCGTCCGATGCGGCGTACGAGTATTTCATCGACCATTCCGGCGCATACCCAAGCGTCGGCGATCAGGGTACGGATGCCGAGGGCAATGCCACGAGCTCCGGCAAGCCCGGATTCTATGCGAATGCGGATGTGGCGGACGGGTCGACTTCCGCCAAGGTGTATTACAAGACGGTCACGCAGGTCGAAGGTCAGGATCCTGTGGTCAGCGAGCAGAAGAGCTCCGATTATGACCGGCCGGTCGTTCAGGTCAATGTGCCGAGCCTGACCCTCACCAAGGCCGTGGACAATACGAACGCCGGCGACTATGGTGCCAAGCCGTCCGATTGGGCACTATCCGCCACTAAGAACAACGGGGCCTATGGCATCCAATCGCAGGTGCCTGCAGGCCAGACCACTGCAGAAGGCACAGTGACGAGGCAATCCGTTGCCACAACGAAGCTCGCCCCCGGAACCTACACCCTGAGCGAAAAGGCCAACCCGCAATCCACGTACCGGTACTTCGGCGGATATTCCGCCGGCGACTGGTCGTGCACGGACGATCGGGGAGCAGCGGTCACCGTCACCAAACGCCAGGATGGCTCGCAGACCATGAATCTCCTCCAGGGTGCGAACATTACCTGCACCGTGACCAACACCGCCAAGCCGGGCGCCGTCCAGTGGCAGAAGGTCGATGAGCATGACCAGTCCAAGACCCTGCCCGGCTCCGAATGGACGTTCGCCTCCAAGGACGCCACAGCCGCGGGGTTCGCGAGCAAGAACGTCGTGGACGATGGGGCCAACGATGACGCTGCCAGCAATCCCGGCACTGTGAAGGTTGCCAACCTCAAGTGGGGCGAATACACGCTGCAGGAGACCAAGGCGCCGGGCGGCTATGCCAAGTCCGACAAGACCTATGAGGTCGCCGTCCTGCCTCCGGCCAGATTGTCCGGCGATGCCACCGAGTCAGAGTTCACGGTGAACGCCGGCGACAACGGCAAGATCACCAACACTCGGCTGGCAGTTTCCCAGTTGCCGCTCACCGGCGGCACTACTGGGCGGCAGTGGCTGATTGCCGGTGTCGGTGGCTTGGGCTTCGCGATGCTACTCGCTGCGGCCGGTCACACCATCTGGCGCAAGCGGCGATTGATTTAGCTCCGGGTAAGGGCGGGTTCGCCGGGCGATGGCGAATCTGCCGGACGCCGATCGGGAGGAATACCAGCATTATTCATGCCCGGCCGGCGGACAACAGAAGATTTGCGGATCGCGAGGGCCCGTGTTGCGGGACCGTAGCCTCCGCGATTGCAGAAAACACATCAATAAACAAACAGGAAAGAAGGGTTCTCTCATGGAGATGAGGAAACTATTCGCAGGCGCGGCCGCTCTGGCCACCCTGCTGGGTGGCCTGGCGTTCGGCGCCACCACCGCCAATGCGGCCGATTCCACGGATGTGGCCGTATCCGCCACTGATCTTGCCGCGAAGCAGGACATCACCATCAAGGGTGACGTGGAAGGCCACACGTTCACGGCCGTGCAGCTCGGCTGGTTCAGCTCCGCCACCAAGAACGCGGCGGGCGACGCGCTCACCGGCGTGACCGTCGAGACCTCCGATTACGAGGATTTCAACAACTGGCAACATCCGGATGAGAACAAGTTCGAGGAGCTGCTGTCCGAGAATCTTCCGCAGGGCTGGGACACCACCGATACCGGCAAGTACTACGTCGGCAATCCGGCCGGGTACATCACCACGCTGTCCAACGATCAGGAGAATACACTGTGGGCGGGCCAGCTGCGTGACTTCGTCACCGCCCTCGCCAAGAGCGATGACTTCCAGAATGGCATCAAGACTGATGGCGGCATCCCCACGGCCGGCACGTACACCGCAGCCGAGGATGGCCAGTCCGGCGTGATCTCCGGCCTGCAGCCCGGCCTGTACCTCGTCATCGACTCCACCTCCACCGATCCCGCCACGGTCTCCATCCCGATGCTGGTGGCCACCAAGGTGAACGGCCTGTCCATCAAGGGCCAGACCCAGGGCGAGGTCAACCTGAAGAACCAGACCCCGACCTTCACCAAGGGCGTGAGCCTGACCGCTGACGGCACCCCGGCCGACCATGTGGCCGCATCCTTCGGCGACACCGTGTACTACACGCTGACCACCGAGGTCCCGGTCACCACCGGCTACGACGACTTCGTCTTCACCGTCAAGGACACCCTGCCCGCCGGCATCGTGTACAAGGCCGACTCCGCCAAGGTCTCCGTCGATGGGGCCGAGGCCGTGGCTCCGGCATTGACCCAGGACGGTCAGGCGCTCACCTTCGACCTGTCCGGGCAGATCAAGGACCAGACCAAGGCCGGCAAGAAGATCGTGGTCACCTACGCCGCGGAACTGACCTCCGACGCCAAGGTGTACACGGATTCCATCCAGAACAAGAACGCCGCCACCCTGACCTACTCCAAGACGCCGAGCTCCGTGGCCGGCGAGGCCCAGACCGGCACGCTGGACGCCTCCGCATACGTGTTCACCGGCAAGTTCTCCATCACCAAGAAGGACAAGGCCGACAACCCGCTGACCGGCGCCGAATTCCAGGTCTTCAAGGGCGGCTGGTCCGACGACGCCGCCGCCACCGACCCGGAGACCACCCCGCTAAAGTTCGTCAAGGTCAAGGACGGCGTGTACAAGCTCGCCGACTCCGACGACACCGGCACCGTGGACACCATCCCGGCCGGCACCGCGGAACTGCAGGGCCTCGAGGGCTACTTCACCGTGAAGGAGACCAAGACCCCGTCTCCTGAGTACTCCGACGGGCTGAAGCCCACCTTCGTGGTCGGTCTGCACTCCGACTGGAACACCCCGAAGGACGCCGTCGCGCAGGCCACCTACAAGATGAACAGCGGCGATCCGTTCGACCTTGTCGACCTGCATGTCGACATCTTCACCGTGCACAACGTGAAGAACATCACCGAGCTGCCTCTCACCGGTGCCGCGGGCACTGTGCTGTTCGTGGTCGTGGCCGCCCTGCTTGCTGGCTCCGCCGTGACCGTGTACGCCAAGTCCCGCTCCACCAAGCGCGCACTCACCGCGTGAGTGGTGACAGTCATTCAACATTGATTGAGTGATTCCGCAGCCGGTCTGAGCAATCAGGCCGGCTTTTTCAATGCAAATTACGCGCGATTACATGTTGCAATGGAGGAAGAATAGTCTGAGATGCCCAATTCTATGTATCAGAGAAAAAGAATGAATGACCGAGGGAATGCGATGGGAGTAATCCCGCCAGTATATTACGGTCGTCGACATTTATTTAAATATGACCCCAAAGCTGTTATCGCATATCGAATCAGTATTGAAATCATTGCTCCTGGACTCAACGCATCTACATTGGACCGTTCTCTACGGGTTTCTGCAATACGTTTTGCTGGATTTATTGCTGAAAGACAACTGGCGAAAGTTCAGAAAACAATGCATGCGCGTTATCCTTTGCGGTCGGACCTTATAGCGGCCGGAATTAGGGACGGGTCTGTCTTTATCGATGTTGCTGGGCAGATTATTCAGTATGGTTTCGATGTCATAGGGATTTTGGCTGCTGTTGATGGCACTCGCAGCTTTGTAGCTCATTGTGTTAGCGATATTGAAAGTATTGCGAATCGGATGAATAAAACCGGCAGCAGGCCGAAGCATGAACGTTCTTCAAACGATAGTCAGGTGGAAAGTGACTTACGCGATTTGAAGAGTAGCGGCCAAGTCAATGTTGATATTACTGCTCAGCCGGTTCGAAGAAGTGGGCCTAAGCATAATGCGCATCAGCGAATCCGGCTGTGAAGAGTGGGGCCAGGATAGTTCTGGATTGTGCCACGGAAATGCAAAAGCGCGGATTATGCGCTCGCGTGGCATACAACCGTGCCACGCGAGCGCATAATGGCTTGATTGGCGTCTGTGTGGCATGTTTTTGGGCGGAAAATGAGTGTAGCGCGCGGTGCAACGTGTCACGAGACTGCATTTTGCCTGTTATTGCACTGCCGTGGCACGCGATTCACGCGCGATTCTCCGAAAATGCGCAGTGCAGCGTTGCACTGCCTCATGCTGCCTCACGCTGCACTGAGCCGCGTCGCGCGACTGCGACTCACCCTGGCCTCGCACAATGCAATGGGGACAGAACAGCCCCCAATAGGGGGTATAAGTGTCCGAACTGCAAGCGATATCGTCCTAAATAATGGCGTGCCTCTCAATCGAGGGGTACAGAATCCAAGACAATTCGCAGTTCCTCAGCGGAATCGAGGGAGAGATGACCAGTGGCGGAGGGATGTTCAGCCCGGAGGAGATCAGATACCTCAAATCATTGCCGGCGGTGGCGGAAGTCACCGCGAAGCGCATCACCTATACCGATGAATTCAAGCGGTACTGCATCAGGCGTTACAACGAGGGCGCGTCGCCGGTGCGATTGTTTCGGGATGCCGGCCTGGATCCGGCACTGATTGGATACAAGCGGATCGAACGATGCATCGCCCGCTGGCGTGCCGCGCAAAGCAGGAATATGCGCGCCGACTTGGCCGTTTTGGCGAAAACGCCCGCGGGGGGGGGTATCCAAAGCTGCATCGCCGCACGAGATACAGGAGTCTGCGGAGCTGCCAGAATCGCCGTCGCCGGTCGACACTGCGGACGAATCCGGCTTCCATATCGCCCCCGAACGGCGCGCCATCGTCGTGCCGTCGTCCGGGCAGGCGGAGCACGATACCGACTTGCGCGACCTGCTCATCGCGCAGCAGGTGCGTCTCGTCGATTCGCTGGAGCGGAAGGTCGATATGCTCGAGGCCATGCTGCACGCGCAGCGGAGAGACGGCCAATCCGATGACGAATCTGACGACGAGAGGCACGGTGGCGCAGCCCGAACCCGGGGAACCACCTGACTTCCTGACGTGCACTAATATAGGCATCGCGGTCACATATGGGCGCGCAGCAGGCAATCAGGCAGTCAATCGGCGAGGCGGTGCATGACCAGAGAACCCAACGAGGCGACGGAAATCGTAGGCGACAAAATCGAAACCGTTGAGGTATCCAAGCATCCTGAGGCGTCGATTCCCGTCACGGAACTTTCGTTGGCGGACATCGAGCGCCGGCGCTCGCATCCGGTGCGTGGAGTGCTGGTCATTCTGGCCGTGCTCGTGGCCATCGTCGCGCCGTACTGGTTCGGTCGCACGTTGGCGGTCAATAATACGGACGCCGTGGTCGCCGCGCTGGGCGGGGTCGAGCCGCGCGGCATCGCGCTGATCGGTTGGGCGGTGGTGGTCGTCGCCTATGTGGGGCTGGCGATGGCCGTGGTCGTTTCGCCGTCCTGGCCTTGGCTGATCGTGTTCGTGCTGGGCCTTGCCGCCGAGCAGTTCATCGCCGGGCTGAGTATGCTGAACCTGAACTTCTGGTACTCCACGTATGTGGTGTACGGCGATCAGGCCGGGGTTGCGAATGCCGCCAATCTGGGGATCCTGGCCGCCGCCATCGGCATCGCGGTGTACGCGGTGGTTTTTGTGGGACTACTGGTGCTGATCAAGAAAACGTCGCCCCTGAACTTCCTGACCAGAAGCTGGGCCAGCTTCATCCTGTACTTCGCCATTGAAGCGTTGGCTTTGCTTATCGTACTGTTCGGCGGACTGCTGACTGCGGTGTGAGCGGCGGATGCGCGCGTGCCGCGTTGCCCCGCACGCTCAGCTACGTCCTTACCCTGACCTATAGTTTCCATTTGGCGTAATTTCGCCCGCGGATAGAGAGCGTTTCGAGCGAGCCCGCACGGAACACCGCGCAACGGAACAATTAAGGAGGATGCCGTGGCACTGACGGCTGAAGAGAAGACCCAGATTATCAACGAGTACGCAACGCACGAAGGTGACACCGGTTCCCCTGAGGTTCAGGTTGCCCTCCTGTCCAAGCGTATTTCCGACCTGACCGAGCACCTGAAGCAGCACAAGCATGATCACCACTCCCGTCGTGGTATGCAGCTGATGATCGGTGACCGTCGTCGTCTGCTTGACTACCTCAAGGGCGTTGACATCAACCGTTACCGTTCCCTCATCGAGCGTCTGGGTCTGCGTCGATAATTGAAGACTTCCGCCCGAGTGCCTAAAATGGTGCTCGGGCGTTTTGCATATCGCCAACCAACGGCAACAACAACAAGAGGGTTAGAGGATAGGCCGTAACGTAAGCGGCAGAACAGAGAACCTGAATGAGATGGGTTGACACGAGGAACGGTGGCCAAGGGGCCAGCCGAAGCAAGGTATGTGACGTCCGCTGAAGAGGACATGCGGCATGTATCCGACGCGCTTGCAGTACACCATGTTTGCAGTACCGGCGCGTGCGATGCGGCTGTGAAGTATGTAGGAATAATCAGATAAATACAAAGGAGGAACCCTATGGAGGGTCCCGAAATCAAGGCCGTCGAGGCCGTAATCGATAACGGGTCGTTTGGCAAGCGCACATTGCGCTTCGAGACCGGTCGTCTGGCCCAGCAGGCCGATGGCGCCGTGGCCGCCTACCTGGACGACGATTCCATGATCCTGTCCACCACCACCGCAGGTTCCAGCCCGAAGGAGAACTACGACTTCTTCCCGCTGACCGTCGATGTGGAAGAGAAGATGTATGCCGCCGGCAAGATCCCGGGCTCGTTCTTCCGCCGTGAAGGCCGTCCGAGCTCCGAGGCCATCCTCGCCTGCCGTATCATCGACCGTCCGCTGCGTCCGCTGTTCCCGCACACCCTGCGCAATGAGGTGCAGGTCGTCGAGACCGTGCTCGCCGTGAACCCGGATGACGCCTACGACGTCATCGCGCTGAACGCAGCATCCGCCTCCACCATGATCTCCGGCCTGCCGTTCTCCGGCCCGGTGTCCGGCGTGCGTCTGGCCCTGATCGATGGCCAGTGGGTCGCCTTCCCGCGCTGGAGCGAACGTGAACGCGCCGTGTTCGAGCTCGTGGTCGCCGGCCGCGTGATCGAAAACGGTGATGTCGCCATCGCCATGATCGAGGCCGGCGCCGGCAAGAACGCCTGGCACCTCATCTATGACGAGGGCCAGACCAAGCCGGACGAGACCGTGGTCGCCCAGGGTCTTGAGGCCGCCAAGCCGTTCATCAAGGTCATCTGCGATGCCCAGAACGAGCTCAAGGAGAAGGCCGCCAAGGAGACCAAGGAATTCGAGCTCTTCCCGGAGTACACCGACGAGCTTTACACCCGAATCGACGAGATCGCCCACAAGGATTTGGACGAGGCGCTCTCCATCGCCGAGAAGCTGCCGCGTCAGGAGCGCATCCACGAAATCAAGGAGCACGTGCGCGAGGTTCTCGCCAACGAGTTCCCCGAGCTCGACGACGCCGAGAAGGACAAGGAACTCGGCAACGCATTCAAGGAGCTGCAGCGCCAGATCGTGCGCCGCCGCATCCTGACCCAGGACTACCGCATCGACGGCCGTGGCCTGCGTGACATCCGCACCCTGTCCGCTGAGGTGGACATCGTGCCCCGCGTGCATGGTTCCGCCCTGTTCCAGCGCGGCGAGACCCAGATCCTGGGCGTCACCACCCTGAACATGCTCAAGATGGAGCAGCAGATCGACGCGCTGAGCGGCCCGCAGTCCAAGCGCTACATGCACAACTACGAGATGCCGCCGTACTCCACCGGCGAGACCGGCCGCGTCGGCTCCCCGAAGCGCCGCGAAATTGGACACGGCGCCCTTGCTGAGAAGGCTCTGGTGCCGGTGCTGCCGAGCCGTGAGGAGTTCCCCTACGCTATTCGCCAGGTCTCCGAGGCCATCGGTTCCAACGGTTCCACCTCCATGGGTTCCGTGTGCGCATCCACGCTGTCCCTGCTTGCCGCTGGCGTGCCGCTGAAGGCACCGGTCGCCGGTATCGCCATGGGCCTCGTGTCCGGCGATGTCGATGGCCAGCACATCTACAAGACCCTCACCGACATCCTGGGTGCCGAGGACGCCTTTGGCGACATGGACTTCAAGGTGGCCGGTACTTCCGAGTTCATCACCGCCCTGCAGCTCGACACCAAGCTCGACGGCATTCCCGCCGACATCCTGGCCGCTGCCCTGCAGCAGGCCAAGGAAGCCCGCACCACCATCCTCGAGGTCATCAACGAGTGCATCGACGGCCCGGCCGAGATGAGCGAGTTCGCCCCGCGCATCATCACCACCACCGTTCCGGTCGAGAAGATCGGCGAGGTCATCGGCCCGAAGGGCAAGATGATCAACCAGATCCAGGAAGACACCGGCGCCGAGATCGCCATCGAGGATGACGGTACCGTTTTCATCTCCTCCGAGGGTGGCGAGGCCGCCGAGAAGGCCAAGCAGCTCATCGACCAGATCGCCAACCCGCATGTGCCGGAAGCCGGCGAGACCTACAACGGCAAGGTCGTCAAGACCACGAGCTTCGGCGCATTCGTGAACCTCACCCCGGGCACTGACGGTCTGCTGCACATCTCTCAGATCCGCAACCTCGCCAACGGCGAGCGTATCGACTCCGTCGAGGATGTGCTCAAGGAAGGCGACACCGTCGAGGTCGTCGTGCAGGGTGTGGACGATCGTGGCAAGATCTCCCTGGCCATCCCGGGCTTCGAGGATCAGGAATCCGGTGCTGGCGCTCGCGGCGGCCGTGGTGGCGATCGCGACGATCGTCGTGGCGGTGCCCGCGGTGGCCGTGATGATCGTCGTGGTGGTGCTCGCGGCGGCTCCCGTGGCGGCCGCGATGACCGCGGTTTCGACCGTGACGAGCATGCTGATCGCGACTTCGATCGTGACGATCGTGACGATCGCGATGTCCGTGATGTCCGTGATGATGATCGTCCGCGTCGCCGTCGTCCGGTTGAGCAGGATGACCGCGATTTCGATGACGAGTACGATGATCGTCCGCGTCGCCGTCGTTCCGCCGACCGTGATTTCGACCGCGACGATGATCGTGATGATGCCCGTCGTGGCGGCCGTCGTGGCGGCCGTGGCGCTGACCGTGATTTCGATCGCGATGATCGTGATGATGATCGTCCGCGTCGCCGTCGTTCCGCCGACCGTGGCTTCGATCGCGACGACCGTCGTTCCTCCGGCCGTGGCCGCGGTCGTGGTTCCGACCGCAACCCGCGTTACGCCACCGACGACAACTACGACGACTACCGCGCCGACCGCGAAGAGCGCTCCGAGCGCCCGCGCCGCCGCGTCCGTCGCGATTTTGATCCGTTCGAGGACTGACGTCCTCTCCGGATCCGTCGCGGCATAGCCGCTCCCCTCACCTACGGGGAACCCACTGGGTTCCCCGCTTGGCGGTTCGGTGTTCGAGGACTGACGTCCTCTCCGGATCCGTCGCAGGCGCGTGTAGCACGCGTGCTCGCTGGTGTCTTGCATCGGGAGGTCATTGTGACTGTATCTTCGGCTCCCCTTGTCAGGGGAGCTGACCTGCGGAGCAGGTCTGAGGGGTAGTTCGCCAACGACTTTCCACGCAGCCCACCAGCCCATCAGGCGGTCCGTTTCATGTCGTATGCCTTTGCACTGTGCCTATATCGCAGTGCAAAGGCATTTTTTTCGTGCCACCGGAGTGCAGATTATGCGATATTGCGCTGGCGTGGCACGGGCTTATGTCGGAATCACTCTTTTTACCCCATAAATTGCGCCACGCGAGTGCAGCGCAAGGGGGTTGTGCGCTGTCGTGGCACTGGGCCCTGCCACGACAGCGCACAAGGCATGATATTGTGCTCGCGTGGCAGCTCGCGCTGCAGGGCATACAACACAACAACAAGTTATCCACCGTTTTTTCTCTTGCGATGTGGATAACTGAAGCTAGTGCCACATACCTTGGTAGAGCTTTCCCTTCGCGCCCCCAGCGGTTACGGTGGAACAATGGATGCGTATATCAATGACGATTTTCTTCCCGTGCCACCTCCAGGGGTGTTCGATGGCGAGTGCGAGCCGATGCCCGCTGCTTCAATGCATGCTTCAATGCGGGATAGTCTCAATACTCGCAGACAGGAAACGCTGCGTCGATGCGTACAGGAAGCCACGCGGCTTGACCGCAACCTACTGTTTGGCATGACCACCGCATTGATATTACATGAAGTGCCTCTTCCCGAGGACTGCGACTTGGACGGTTCCCGATTGCATACCGTGTTCAAGACAAAGGAGAAGCGGCTGCGTGCCAATAGTGCAACATTATGTCCGCATGTGTGGAAGTTCGTGCCACAGGCGCACATAGTGAAATTCAATGCGCGGGTGTATGCGCTCGATATGTTCCATGTGTGGGCCCAAATGGCAATCCATGTATCTCTGCGATCGCTGATCGTGCTCGGCGATTCCATAATCAACGTCATGAGCCGACGTCGCCAATGTGATACCAGACAGGTCTATTGCGAATTGGTGCGATTCGTGCAGTCGGTGACCGGATTCGCCGGCCGCCCTTCGTGCATCAGAGCATTGTCTCTGATTATGCCGGGTTCTTCGTCGCCGAAGGAATCCGAGCAAAGAATCGCCCTGCTTGCTCATGGCATTCCGCGGCCGAAGTTGAATTATGTTGTGCGCAATATCATGTTTGCCTCCGGTGCGGCAATGACGCTTGACCTTGCATGGCCGGAATATAAGGTCGCCGTGGAGTATGACGGCGACCAACATCGCACCGACAAAATGCAATGGCGCCGTGACCGGGAGAAGCGGGGCAAACTGGTGGGTCGCGGATGGTTGATTTTCACTGCTACTGCATCCAGTCTTGCGGACGATGATGCGCGAGCGGAATTCGCGTTTCATGTCGGCCGTGCACTGACTTTGCGTGGCGCGGACTTTGTCTTTCGACTGAAGGCTTTACCGATTGAAGCATTGGCTCCTTTGCCGCGGCACGTCGATTGGACTGCGCTGGAGTCGAAAGTTGAATAAGGAGTGCGCACTGCTGATCATGTGCACTGCCACGTAGTATTACAGCATGATCGCGCTGCATGGGTGGGCGTTCGTGCCATGCGAGTGCATATTTGAGTCTATTGCGCTGGCGTGGCACGGGCTTATGTCGGGATCGCCCTTTTTACTCCATAAATTGCGCCACGAGAGTGCAGCGCAGGGGGTTTGTGCGCTGTTGTGGCACGGGGTCTTGCCACGCCAGTGCAAAACAGTCCATATTACATTGGCGTGGCAGTGAGCTCGTTTGCCCGTCGATCACCGCTCGCGCAGCGGGGCGAGCTGGAAGACTTCGTCGGATTGGGCGGCGACCTCGGGGCTGTGCGTCACGATGATCACGCACTTGCCTTCCCGATGCGCCAGATCCTTGAAAATCGCCATGATGTCGTCCTGCGTGGCCAGATCGAGGTTGCCGGTGGGCTCGTCGGCCAGGATGATCTGCGGGTCGTAGCTCAGTGCGCGCGCAATCGCCACGCGCTGCTGCTCGCCGCCCGACAGATGCAGGATGCGTTCGTTGAGATATTCGGGCTGCAGTCGCACTTTGGCGATCAGTTCGGCGGCGATCTCCTTCTTCGGCTTGTCGAAGGCCTTGCCGGAGGCGTCCATCGACAGCATGATGTTCTCCGCCACGGTCAGGGCCGGCAGCAGATTGAAGCTCTGGAAGATCACACCGATGTCGTGGCTGCGGAAACGATAGCGATCGGATTTCGCCAGATCCTCGCCATTATGCAGCACACGTCCTTTGGTCGGGGTGGTGAGTCCCGAGAGCAGCGACAGCAGCGTGGTCTTGCCGGCGCCGGACGGTCCGGTGATCGCGATTACGCGGCCGGCGTGGAAGACGTAGTTCTTGTCGATGAGCACGCGCTTGCCGCCTTTGGTGTACGAGTAGGAGACGTGCTCCAGTTCCAGCGCGGCCGTGGTCGCGGAGTCTTGCGGCTTCTCATTGGCTGGAGTCGCGATGACGGTTGCGGTGGGGGATTCGGTAGTCATGATGATGTCCTTGAGGTGCTGGGATATGTGATTCGCCCACGGTGTAGGGATTCGCCCACGGTGTAGGGATGAAAAACGGCGGAATTCCGCCAATTCGAGTTTTCGGCTCCCTACATGGTGGGAAATTCCCTACACCGTGGGATAGGAAAGGGGCCGTATGCGGCGAGAAGGGATGCGTATGTGCGATGCGATGGCAGCGGAGCGGCGGCACGTGCACGTTGCATGCGCAGCCGCGGCACCGGCTACGAGCGGTCGGCGAGAATCTGCAGCGGTTCGTAGCGCATGACGAACACGATGCCGACCAGCGCGGAAATCAAAGTGAGTCCGAGTCCGATGAGGATCAGTTGACCCACCACCGCAAGATTCACCGTGGCGTTGATCTCGCTGACGTAATCGACTGCGCGATTCATGCCGAACGGTCCGCCGGACCGAGCATCGCGCGAATTGGCAGTACTGCCGGACGAAATGTTGCCATTGTCCGAAGTGGAATCGGAATCCGAGGAATCAGAGCCATTGCTCGCCCCGGTCGACGGCGAAGACCCCGCCGCCCCGCCAGGTCCGCCGCCCATGTCGGCCGCACGCCCGAATTGCTGCTGCTGGCTGGAGGCCTCGGACTCTTGCGCCGACACCTGCGAGGCGAGCAGCTGGTTCGACACCGGCACGGACGCCACTGCACCGCCGGCCACGCCCAGCGCGATGCCGCACATCGTGACAATGAGCAGCTCGATGACGAACTGCGCCGCCACCTTGGCTTTTTTCACGCCGATGGCGGTCAGCACGCCGACCTCATACTTGCGCTCGCGGATGTTGAACAGGTTGAGCACCACGAGCACCACCGCGCCCACCGCTAACACCACGATGAGCAGCGTCAGCGCGAACTTCGCCAGATTGTCGAGCGGCACAAGGCTGGATTCGTACTGCTCCACATCGGCGGATTGCACGGTGTATGTGTCGTCGAGTCCCGCGGCAGCGACATCGGAGGCGAAGGTCTCGTAGTCGTCGGCGCTGGAGAGCGCGTAGGTGTAATTGAGCTGGGTGGTCGTATTGTCGTTGTCGTCGTTCGCGGTGGTATCGGCATCAAGACCGAGCGATTGCAGTGTGGAGACCGACGTGTAGATGGCGTTGTCGGCGTCCTGCGAGGTGCCGCCCATCGGTCCCATCGCATTGGTGTTGCTGGAGGTGGAGTTCTCGTAGATGCCGCAGATGGTCAGCGTATAGGTCAGCGAGGTGTCGCTCGGGTTGGTGACGGTGATGGTGTCGCCCACCGAGAGATTGTTGAAGTCGGCCAGGGTCTTGGAGATGATGACCTTGCCGTTGTCCGACTCGTCGTAACCGAACACCGAGCCGGACGACATCGTGAACGAACCGTTTGCGGCGTTGGCGATGGCGGCGTCGGAGGAGAAGCCGGTCAGCGTGAAGTCTCCGGAGGTCATCATATTGCCTGGGCCGTCGCCGCGTCCGCCCATGTTCTGCCCGCCGTCAGGAGCCTGCATGCCCTGTCCGTTGCCGGCGTCCGCATCTGAGGAGCCAGTGGAATCCGAGGAATTCGCGGCGTTCGCGCTGCTGGACTCCACAGGCTGGAAGGAATCGGTGCCGGAGACCCCGGTGCTTTCGGAATAATAGGAGCTGACCGGCACGCTGGACGCCTTCTCATACTTCTGGTAATCCGCCAGAGTTAGGCTGCTGTCCTCCAGAGCGCTGCGCATCGAATCGAAGTCAGGCGCCGCGGTGTCGGAGGAGGAATCGCCTGACGAATCGGACGAACTCGCCTCACGCGCCTGCTCCATGAGTTTGCTGCGGTCCACGCTGATGGTGGCGGTCACCGACGTGTTCGCCAGCCCGGTTTCGCGCGCGTTGTCGGCGGCGCTCCGGATCGCGAGTCCGATGGTGGCCGCCGCGGCGATGATCGCCACGATCAGCACGATCAGAATATTGCGCCCCTTGTTCCGTATCACGGTTTTCCAGGCGTTGTTCAATACAAACATGTCGTGTCCTTGAGCTGATGCTGCATGTCGTACCTCAGCAATCCCGGCGGAAATCCCAAAACGCAATCGGCCGGGCATGATGGTATTCGGCAGATCATGGATCTGCGTTGCGCAGCATGTAATGGTGTGTTGTTTCGTGCGATTCCGCTCGGTCGGACGGACCTGATCCGTTCGCCGGCGCGGAACCTCTGCCCCCAACTATCGGCGGCGAGCATGATTGCCAGCTGCGCCAGGACTTACTGTTGCGCGCAAGGTCGATGATGCTGCCCTGTGACTTTGCTGGATGCTTCCTGAACTCGACTGCGCGGCTTCGTACGCATGCCGCAGCGATGCGATGCTCGCGTTTCGCCCGATGCTATGGAAGAATGAAACTGGAACACAGCAATCGCGCCGGCGGCTGCCGGTGCGGCGCACAGTGAGGAGCGTCGCAGACTGTCCTCACCGATGCCGCGATCGCGAGAAGGGCGGGGAAATCATGAATCCGGGTACTATTGTCGGCATTGTCGTCGTCATCCTGATCATCGCACTGATTGGTTGGGCGGTCAGCGCATACAACAATCTCGTCACACTGAAAAACCGCGTGAAGAACGGTTGGGCGCAGATCGACGTACAGCTGAAGCAGCGCGCGGATCTGATTCCCAACCTGGTGGAGACGGTGAAGGGATACGCGGGGCATGAGTCCGCGGTGCTCACCCAGGTGACCGCCGCCCGCGCCGGTGCCGTGGTGGCCGCCGGCGATCCGAATGCGACTGCCGCGCAGCGCGCCGATGCCGAGAACGCGCTCTCCCGTGCGCTGCTGAACCTGCAGGCCACCGCCGAGGCATACCCGCAATTGCAGGCCAACCAGAACTTCCTGGATCTGCAGGGGCAGCTCAAGGAACTTGAGAACAAGATCGCATACGCGCGCCAGTTCTACAACGATGTGGTGCTGAAGCTCAACACCGCCATCGAGACCGTGCCGACGAACATCATCGCCGGACTGTTCCATTTCGAGCAGGCGCAGTACTTCCAAACGGATGACGCTTCCCGGCAAGCGCCGCAGGTCAGGTTCTGATGCGCAAGCGGATGATTCGCGCCGCCATCGCCACTGTGCTTTTCACAGTGCTGATGGCGTTCATCTTCGGTTCGTTCGTATTGATTCCCGCGGGCACCAGCAGCCTCGCCGACCTGAGCTACCGCTCGCTCGACTATGACGTGAACGTCACCGGCGATGGCGATCTTGAGGTCACGCAGCACATCGATATGAAGCTGCGCAAGCGCGCCGACGGCGACGACAATGTCAAACCGTGGAAACAGCTGTACCAGCAGTACACTTTGCGCGCGGACAATCTCACCGACATCACGGACATCAGCGTCACCAACGTCACCACCGGAACCCGCTACGCCCAGCAGAGCGAGCCCAAGGTACCCAGCGACGTGCCGGATTCGGTATGGGACTCCGATTATGCCAATCACTGGTACATCGCCGACGTGGACGCGGGCGGCAACAATCCGCGGGCATACGTTCCGGGCGAGGACGGGCTGACGCCTGGCCAGGTGTCCGACTACAGCAAAACCGTGGAAATCGGATGGAATATCCCCGTCACCGAATCGGCGGACAGTCTGAAGTTCGATGTGCACTTCACCATGCACGATGTGGCGACCCAATGGGATGACATCGCCGCGTTCCAGTGGGAGCCGTTCGGCAAGTCGAATCAGGTGCCGATCGGCGTGGTCAGCGGCACCGTGCACTTCCCGGAAGGCATCACCAAGAACACGTCCTGGGGTTGGCTGCACACCGAACGCACGTCGGAAACCAGCCGTGCCGCGGACGGTGGCCTGACGTTCAAGGCATACAACATCAGGTCTGGCGATTATCTGGATGTGGTGGCCGCCTGGACCTCCGCTCCTACTACGAGCGGCATTGCGCGCACGTTGCCCGGCGATCATCTTGATGCGCTCAAGGCGGACGAGACAAGGCAGGAGCAGCAGTGGCGCGACAGACAGCACAATGCCGCCGTCGCAAGGCTCACGTTCTGGATCATCAGCGTCACACTCGGCATTGCCTTGGTGATTTGGGGCCTGTACGCCTCGATTATCAGCAACCGGAACGCCCAATACCACGGCCCGGTCGAATACTGGCGTGACAAGCCCGGCATCAGCCCCGCCTCGGCCGCCCGCCTCCTCGATGTGATGGAGCAGGGGCGTCGCTCCCGCAGCAACCGGCAGCTCACGGCCACGATGCTTGCGCTCGCCGTCAAGAAGGCCATTACGATCTATCCCGGTCCTGCGGAGATGTACCGTGGCATCGACATGAGCCGCGCCACGGCCCTGGGCGTAAGTCACATGATCGACCGTGGTGCGGTCAATCGTCAGCTGGTCAAAACCACCAGCACCATCGTGATCATGCCCGAGGCCATCGATCAGACGCCGAACAAGGCTCAGTTCGGTCTGAGCGACTCAGAGAACGCGCTGCTCAAGCTGCTTGTCGTGATCTCCAAGCGCGTGGGCAGTCCGGTGTTCGACTTCAATCAGATGAAGGCAGCATGCGAGGACTGGGAAGACGGGTATATCGAACTCGGCAAGTTTACCGGTGCCTGTGACATCGAATATACGATGCTCGACGTCTCCCGCGCCCGCGGCTGGCAGTGGATTCTCGCCGGCACTTTGGCGGCGGTCGATGGATTCGCCATCATGCTCGCCAACCTGATCATCGGGTATGCTGCGGTCGGCCTGATTCTTGGACTGCCGGTGTTCGCGATGGGTATCTTCTGCGTCACCTCAGGCTCGATGCAGGAGCTGACCAAGCGTGGACAGGGGTACGCCGGCCGCGTGCTGGGCCTGAAGCGGTATATGGAGGACTTCTCCGATTTCAGCGATCGTGGCGCCGCCGACCTCGCCCTGTGGGATTGGTATATGGTGTATGCCGCGGCGTTCGGCATCAGCGACCGCGTGGCCGCGGAATTCGCCAAGGCGTATCCGCAGGTCAACGACCCGCGTTGGCTTGACGACAACGCCTCCGATTCGGTGCTGTACTGGTCGTATCGTTCGCATATGTGGGATGAGCGCTATTATGGCGGCGGCTATGGTGCCGGTTCCGCTGGTTCTGCCGGCTTCGGTGCTGGTTCGTTGTTCGGCGGAAACTCGTACGCCCCCGATTTCTCCGATCTAGGCACGCAGCTGTCTTCCGGACTGGGTGACATCACCTCCACCATCCAAGCGGCCATGCCATCCTCCGATTCCGGCGGCGGGTCGAGTTTCGGCGGTTCCGGCGGCAGCTTCTCCGGCGGCGGCTTCGGCGGTTCCTCAGGCGGTTCCGGCGGCGGTTCCTTCGGCGGCCGCTGACCGTGATGCGCGGATACGGTGCTTTGCCGCGTTGCTGTGCTGCTGTGCTGCCGTATTGCAGAGGGCACATTGCGACGAAATCCAGACAAATGCCTAGTCTTGAAGACAAGAGGATAATCAATTCGATACACGAATCGCAAAGGAGCCATCATGGCACTGTTCCGTAACCTCGGTCCATTTTCCACCACCGCCATCGGCCACGGCGAGATGCCGCTGACCATCGAAAACAATCGCGGCCATGATGTCGGCATCGAAACCCTGCACGCCTCGCTCGACGCAGGCTGCCGCCACATCGACACAGCTTGGGCCTACTACACGCCCGGCGAGGAGGAGCAGACCGGTGAGAAGCTGGTCCGTGAGGCGCTGGCCACGTGGAAGGGACCGAAAAACGAGGTCACCGTGGCCACTAAGATCGGCCTGCGCCGCGTCTGGGGCGAGAACGGAGAGCCGCTGTGGCCCCGCGACGGCAAGCCGGAGCATCTCATCGAATACGGCAAGCAGTCCGCGCTGGCGCTCGGCGTCGACACCATCGATTTGCTGTATCTGCACCGTCATGATCCCGAAGTGCCGTACAACGAGTCCATCGAGGCTCTGAAGCAGCTGGTGGACGAGGGCGTGGCCCGTGTGGCCGGCGTATCCAACGCTTCGATCGAGCAGATCGACATCGCGCGTTCCATCCTCGGCGACAAGCTCGTGGCTGTGCAGAACCAGTACTCGCCGATTCATCTCGATACGCAGGACACGCTCGACTACTGCGCCAAGCTGGGACTGGCGTTCGTGTGCTGGAGCCCGCTCGGCGGCTACCGTCACCCCTACGACGAGTCCAAGTTCGACCCGTTCCGCGAGGTGGCCTCAGCCCACGGCGTGAGCTACCAGCGCGTGGTGCTGGCCTGGGAGCTCGCCAAGGGCGACCATATGTTCGTGATCCCCGGCGCCCACCGTCCGGAAACCATCCTCGACTCCCTCAAGGCCGACCAGCTCGAGCTCAGCCCGGAAGAACTCGCCAAGCTCGGCTGATTGCTTCTCGCAGCAACGTCCTGACAGGGAAGCCCTACAAGGAGATTCCATGCGCAAGAAGCTGATTCTCGACCTTGACACCGGCATCGATGACGCCATGGCCATCGCCTATGCCTTGGGAAGTGCCGACGAGGCGGACCTCATAGGCATCACCGCCACGTATGGCAATGTCGCGGTGCCGCTTGCCGCACGCAATGCGCTGGCCGTGCTCCACCTGTTCGGCCGTGACGACGTACCGGTGTACCCCGGCGTTGACCATCCCATCGCGCCTGTTAATATTGCGCACAATATCGCGGCCCCAGCTGCAGTTGCCGCTGCCGCAGATGACGCCGTGCCGCCGATCGATCAGGCATATGCCGACTGGCGCGATGGCGGTAGGGGAGGCTGGCCGCGAGATGCAGTATGGGCTCCCAGCGCCGGTTCGGTGGCGGTTCATCATCCCAATGGCATCGGTGGCGCGGTGATTCCCGATTCGCCGAGGGAACCGGAGCCGAAAGGTTCCGCGGTCGGATTCATCGTCGATGCGATGCGTAAGTACGGGCCGGATTTGATCGTTATACCCACGGGCGCGATGACCACGATGGCCACCGTGTTCCGCAATGCGCCGGATGTGCGGGATTGCGGCGCGAACGTGACGTTCATGGGCGGGTCGCTGACGTTGCCCGGCAACGTCAGCCCCGCTGCCGAAGCGAACATCTCCCAAGATCCCGAGGCTGCCGATTACCTGTTCAAGTGCGGTGCTCGCACCACGATGATTGGCCTCGACGTGACCCACCAGACTGCGCTCACTCGTGAGAAGGCTCATCAATGGGCTGATCTCGGCACTCCGGCCGGCGACTTCCTCGTCACCATGACCGACTATTACATTGATTTCTATCTCAGGAATCAGCCGGAGATTCACGGCTGCGGACTGCACGACCCGCTGGCTGTCGCCGCAGCGCTCGACCCGAGCCTGGTGACGACGTTCGGCTTCAACCTTCAGGTGGACGTGGATGGGCCGTTCCGCGGGCGTACCATCGGCGATCGGTCGCGCCTTCAGGACCCCGACAAGCACACGCAGGTCGCCCTCGGCGTGGACGTGCCGGCATTCCTCGACCGGTTCATGGCCCGCGTCACCAACGCCGCAGCTGTATGCTGACCTGCCGCATATCTGCGGCATTCCGACGTAGATATGCGGCGGATAGTGGCAGGTCAACGCAGCGCCGTGTTCCCCTCTAGTGTGTTCCCGTCTGGCTGCTCACCGTACTACCTCACCAAACGTACACTGACTCCCGCTCAGCGTACGTTTACTGAGAAAAAGGGCGACTGTGGCTATGACCGCCGGCCCAGACGCCGGCTCAGTGCACGTCCGTTGCGATTTCGGCGGCGTCACGGGCCTGCATCCTGCCGACCAGATAACGGGCGGCGAACACCAGTCCGATGGCGGCCGCGGCCAGAATCGCGGAACCGATGTAACCGGCTACATAAGAACCGGTCGAGTCATAGAAGCTGGCGCTGATCTTCGGGCCGACGAACGCACCGATGCCATAGCCGATGAAGATCAGACCATAATTGCGATTGTAGAAGCGCGAGCCGAACACGTTCTTGACAATCGGCGCGAACACCACCAGAAGGCCTCCGAACGAGAAGCCCACCAGGCAGATGCACAGGATGAAGTACGGCAGCGTGTGCGCCATCGTGAGCATCACCATCGACAGACCGTTCAGCACCAGCACCAATACCAGCGAATTCCAGCCTTTGAGTCGGTCGTAGATGAAGCCGAAGCCGATGCGTCCGCACATGTTGGCCAGCGTCATGATGCTCACGCACAAGGCGGCGGTCATGGCAGTCTGGCCGATCTGCTTCTGCGCGATGGGGGAGGTGGCGCTGACCATCATCGTGCCGGCGGCATTGGCGAAGATGAACATGAGCAGCATCACCCAGAACACCGGAGTCTTCACCATCTGCGGAATGTTGTAGTTCTTGGTATTGAGATCCTTGGCCTGCTCCTTGCTGGGCGTCCATCCTTCCGGAGTCCATCCTTCCGGGCAGGGCACGATCATCCATGCCACCGCGCCTACACCGATCAGGAAGATCACTGCCAGAATCTTGCAGGCGGATTGCGCGCCATAGGTGTCGATAAGCCACTGGGCGATCGGCGACATGATGAACGGGCCACAGGAAGCGCCGGCCTGCACCAGACCGGAAATCGAGCCGGCCTTGTCTGGGAACCACTTCAGCGCGGTGGGCAGGCAGGCCGGATAGATGGTGCCGGCGCCGGCGCCGGCAAGGATGCCGTAGAACAGGTACAGCTGCGGAATCGAGGAGGCGAAGCCGGTGAGGAACCAGCCGGCTGCGAAGAACACCAGACCGATGTAGATGGCCACGCGCGGCTGGAGCTTTTCGGCCAGTAGTCCGCCGAGGAAGCCCACTGCGCAGTACACGAACATGTAGATGGTGTAGGCCATGGAGAAGTCCGAGCTGCTCCAGTCGAACTGGGTGGTCAGGGGCAGCGCGAACAGGCTGAAGAAC